>VBGG01000517.1 GCA_005883405.1 Chloroflexota bacterium
CCCAACTGTGTCGTTGGTGGCACTCGCACGCGTACGGGCGTACCGAGCCGAAGAGCCGTACTGCCGTGACCGTCCACTAGGTCGCCTCGACCTTCTTGAGGTAGACCACCGCGGGCTCGGTCCCCAGCCCGCCGAGCAGGCGGTACTGCCTTGAGTCGTTTGCCAGCTGGCTGACCCGACTGCTCGGGTCTTTGAGATTGCCGAAGACGAGCGCGTCAGTCGGGCAGGCCTGGGCGCAGGCGGGCTGGAGCTCGCCGTCGGCCACCGTCCGCCCAGCTTGCGCCGCCTCGCGCTTGGCGCGGTTGATCCGCTGGATGCAAAACGTGCACTTCTCGATGACGCCCTGACTGCGGACGGTGACGTCGGGGTTCAGTTGGGAGTTGAGTGGCTCCGGCCACTCTGGTTCCCAGAAGTTGAAGTAGCGCACGCTCCACTGGCAGTTGTTGCCGCAATAGCGCGTGCCGACGCATCGGTTGTAGACCTGGACGTTCAAGCCGTCGCTACTGTGGTACGTGGCGTACACCGGGCAGACCATCTCGCACGGCGCGTTGGCGCAGTGCTGGCACAGCACCGGCAGAAAATGCGCCTTGATGTTGGGGTACTCGCCCTCCCAGTAGCGTTCGATGCGGATCCATTCCTTGGCGCGGTGCTCGACGAACCGCGACTCCTCATTGATGGGCACGTTGTTCTCGGCCTGGCAGGCGACGACACACGCCTGGCAGCCGGTGCAGCGATCGGTGTCGACCACCATGCCCCATTTGTAGGGACTCATGGGCGCTTCGCCTGTCTGTTGTTGCACGGGTCCCTCCACCTCTACGCCTTGAGCACCTGGAGCACCTCGTCGTCGGGTACCTGGAACGCGGGTACATTGCCCTCGAACTTGGGCATGGTGACGTGGCGGTCGGTTCTGGTCAGGCGCACCCGCGTGGCTGCATAGGCAAGCGCGCCGGTCGCCTCGTCGGTGAGCGGCGCCACGAGCGAAAGCGGGTTTGTGCCGCGTCCGGCGGCCCATCGACCGTAGCCGGCGTGGCCCTGGCCGAGTGGTACCGCCACCGCGTCAGGTGGCGCGGCCGGGTTGACGTACACCGGCACGTCAATCCGCCCTTGCGCCGATTCGAGCGCGGCGATATCGCCTTCGCGCAAGCCGAGCTGGTTGGCGACGTTCGGGTTGAGCTCGACCCATGTCTGCCACACCACGCTGGTTATCGGATCGGGTGTGGCCTGGAGCCACGGCAGGTGAGCTGTCTCGCCGGCACCAAGCGTGTTGTGGGGGAAGACCAGGAGCTGGAACGGATACTCGCCCGGGTCACCCGCCGCCCGCGGCTCAGCAAGAGCGTCTGCGACGCGTTGCACGGCCGCGCTTGCCTGCGCCGGAGTGGGTGGTGCGGCAGCCGGCTGGCTCGCGTCCCACCAGCCGCCCTGTCGCAAGAGCGTGACCCAGAAGCGCTCGAAGTCAGGCTCCTGCACGGAACCGCGATTGAGCTGCTGGAGCTGACGCGCCGTTTCGCGGAGGGCGTCTTTGTACGTTGCCCAGGGCAACACCTGCTTGACGTCACCGCCGAGCCGCGTTGCCAGCTGGAGGATCAGATCGCCAAAGCCGCGCGTATCGAAGTAGGACTGGACGACTGGCTGCTGGAACGTCACGACCGGGAAGCCTGGGCCCGGGTCCGGTATGTCATCACCCCAGTCCTCGAGCGGCAGACTGGTTGACAGCACGAGATCGGACCGCGCGGTCGTTTCGTCCAGGAAACTGGAAAAGCTGGCGATGAACGGAACCTGGGCGAGCGCGTTCTCAAAGCCCAGGCCGGCCAGCTCGAACACCGGGTTGGTACCGTGGACCAGCACCACCTGGAACTCGCCGGCGCGGAGCCGTTGAGCGAGCTGTTGCCAGGTGGTGAAGCTGGCCGGCTGAGCCGGCGCCGGACGATCCTGAAAAACGGGCGAGTTGAAGCGTACTCCGCCAGGCTGGCCGAGGTTGCCGAGCAGGACGTTAAGCGCCAGTACGGCTGTCAGGCTGTCGGCGCCATTGGTCGTGGCGCCGGACTCGCCACCGCCCATGACCACGGCCGGTCGACTCCCGGCGAGATCGCGCGCCAGTTGTCGGATGCGATCCGCCGCGACGCCGGTCGCCTGAGCCACCGATTCGGGCTGATACGCGTCCAGCGCGCTCGCGCCGCCATAGATGACCGCACTCGACGCATCGGCCA
>VBGG01000523.1 GCA_005883405.1 Chloroflexota bacterium
ACATTCCAAGCAAAAAAACTCAGCCCCAGCGAGACAATGACAGGACCGGCGCTGAAGACCAGGATGCCAAGGAACGTGGGCAGCAAGAACACGTAGCCCAGCAGCGCTCTGCGCCGCGCCATACCGGCCAGGCTGTCTTCCATGAGCCAGCCCCTGGGGCCAGCCTGCTGCCTGGGGGCGGCTACTCCAATAGTGGTCATGGTGAGTGGCTCCACCTCATGTGGCAGACCTCATTTCTTACGCTTTCTTACGCTTGGCCCACACCGCCTCGAGGTCCTTCTGCATGGAGTCGAGCGCAGCCTTGGGCGTCATCTCCTGCGTCATGGCCAGACCGCTGTACTTGGTGAAGATCGTGGTCATCGGGTTCGACTCCGGCGGAGCAGGGATGGGCGCCGTGTCGGGATTTTTCTCCAGTGTGTCGTAGAACACCTGCCAGTGCTTCGGCCCTGTCTCTGCGTAACGCTCGGCGGTCATGAACGACCGACGCGTCGGCGTGCTGTTGTTGCCTTTGAGCTCGATCGTCATCGCCTCGACGCCGCTCAGGTACTTGAGGTACTCCCAGGCGAGGTCCTTGTCACGCGCATCTTTCATGATGACGTAGCCCGCGGTTCCGAACTGATGGCGCTGCGACTTCCATTTCGGGAAGAGCTGGACGTCGAATGTGTCCGGAGCCATGCCCGCCGCGTGGAGGCCACCAGCCCAGAAGCCACCGGCCGGAGTCATCGCGAGCTTGGCACCGCTAAAGAAGCCTTGTAGCTGGCCGCCGCCCCCCAACTCGATCGGCGCCGAGACACCATCCTTCAGCATCTGGACCATAAAGTCGAGTGCTTCGACGTTGGCCGCATCGTTGGCTTTAGGAGCATTCCAGCGCCAGCCGCCGCCACGACCGGTGGCAGCCTTGTCGTCCTTGTAGAACGCCTGCCACAGCCAGTCACCACCCGGCGCGCGCTCCTCGGTGAGCAGGTTGCTGCCGTTGACAAACAGCCACGGCGACCAGCTGCCCCACAGACGGTTGACCCACTGGTAGCCGAAGACCTGTGTCTGACCGGAGCTGTCTTTCTTGGCCGTCTTCTTCGCATAGTCGTAGAACGTGTCTTTGGTCCAATCCGCCGGTGGATATTCGAGCCCCGCCGCCTGAAGGACCGACAGGTTGAAGTACATGTTCGGCGCATTGAAGTCGATTGGCAGCTCGTACAGACTGCCCTCATACATCATCGCCTCGACCAGCGACGGGTGGACGTCCGAGAAGTACTGCGCCATGTCTTTCTGGTCGCGTTTAATGTAGTCGTCGAGCGGCAGGGCCAGACCTTGACCCGCAAACAACTGGGTGCCCTCCGTGGCGACAAAGGTGATGTCCGGCGCATTGTTGGCTGCCTTCATCGTCAGCACTTTGCTGAAGAACTCCTCCCAGTCGGTGCCCTGGATAGGCGTGTACTCCACCTTGACGTTCGGAAACAGCTTGTTGAATGGCGGGATCAATGCCGCGCGGCGGTCGGCGTCTTCACGTGAGCCAAACAGCGCGATTCGCAAGCTGCCCTGAGTGGAGCCGCTCGCTGGCGCGGCAGCCCCAGCATTGGCACCCGCGGTCGCGGCGGGGCTGGTCGTCGGCGCGGCACGGCTGCAGGCCGCTGCCACTGACAGGCCGGCGGCGCCGAGCGCCATTTGCAGAAACCGGCGACGAGGTAGACTCTGACTGGCTGGCGAGTGCATCACGGCTGTTCTCCTTCGTTGGTCCTTGCGATATGGCCACGCCGGGCTGCTCTCTCAGCGCGGCGGAATCCGCATCCTTCAGCGCCCATCTTTCATCTGTTCGTCGAGCGGCATGACGTCTCGGAGTGCTATGGGTGAGCGGTCACCGTCGTGACCGGTAGTTTGAACCTCCGCTCCGCTCGACTGGGAAGATCCATGCCCAACCACCGCGAGATCCCGATAGGGAGTGTGGAGATGATGATTTCGTCGAATTGTTCGAGCGCCAATGCATCGCCGATGGCCGTAAGCGGTTCGGGGTCGCCGAGGTCTCCGCGGGCATCCAGCCCTTCGGCCCGCAACCGGTTCAGCGCCTGATGCAGGCGCGACTGTGCGATCAGCGTCGCGCGGTGATCCTCGTCCTCTGAGGACCCTGACATCACCGCGGCCGGGGCCAGCGGCGCACCGGACGCTCGCGCCGCGTCGACGGCACGTGTATTTGGGACCACAACGTAGAACGCGCTCGGTCCCGCCGCTGCCCGCCGGCGCACCTCCTCGATAAGGTGCTCTCCGCCGAGGGTCTGATTCGCGACGAGCAGATATTTGCCCACAATCCACCTCCCTCTACTCCGCGCCAGCCCTGTTCCACGCGCGGCCGGCCGAGGGCTCGCGCACGAGTAGGCTGTTGTGCAGAACAACACGCGCCACCGGTGTCGCCGAGGAGCACAAGAGGCTCACCAGCATCTCGGCGGCTTTGCATCCGAGCTCGTATGACGGTGGCGCGACCGTGGCCAGGCGAGGATCGAAGGCGCCGGCCCATGCCTGGACCGGTCGGCGCCGGTGCAAGACCAAGCACCGGCGCGGCCCCCGGTCAGCATGGCGATGCGCCCCTGGCAACGGAGGCGAAGAACGGGGTGCGGATGTCGGACACGATCAGCCAGATCGTCCTGGAGCGTTTGAGGGTCAGCGATTGCGCGGCGGCGTTCGGCTGGTAATCGAGATCCTCTACCGCCGCCCGAACTCGCTCACGGAGCCCCGCCGAAACGAAGCGGGTTCCATTCAGCACGTGTGAGACAGTGCTCGTTGAGACGCCGGCGCGCAACGCCACATCATGAACCGCGACCATGCCGTCGTTCGCGCTCCTCCACCTGCCCGGGCCTACAGGTGACACCCTGTGAGACGCACCTCGAAGACGGGCGCGGCCAACCAGCCTTCCCCTGGTCGACGCACGACGCCCGTGCGCAAACCGCCGCATTTGTCGATGCGGTTGCGCAACCGCATCGCGCGAGAAGAGGGTATACCTGGAGCAGTGAGAAGTCAACAACCACCTCGGTTTAAAATGAATCTGAGTGGGCCAAGCGGGTAATACGGGTTACCGACAGAAAGACGGCTAATAATGCCGATTAGCCGGGTTACATTTGCAACGTTTCGATCAAATTGGTGCTCTAGCAAAGTGGTGTAATGCGCATTACTGGTTCAGACGGACTCCCGCTCGACCAGCGGACATTCGAGTTTGTGCTGAACGTTCGCCGGCATTGACCCCTCGGATCGATTGGCCAGCAGATACTCGACTGCCCATTGGCCCATGGCGTAGTGGGGTAGCTCCAGGGTGGTCAAGGGCGGGCGGAGCTCGGCCGCGATCAGCTCGTGATTGTCGAAGCCAACGATCGCCACGTCGTTCGGAATCGACAGGCCGACCTGCTTGATCGCCTCGTAGGCGCCCATGGCCACCTGGTCGTTGAAGCAGAACACGCCAGTGGGGCGCTCGCGCAGTTCCAGGAGGTCGCGCATGCATCGGTATCCGTGGGGCGCCCACGGGCTGCGTCCCGAGCGAACCAGCGTAGGGTCGAAGGCGATGCCATGGTTGGCGAGTGCGCGCCGGTAGCCTGAACGTCGGCCGACCGCCGCGGGAATCGGATCAGCGCAGTTGATGAATGCGATCCGACGGTGGCCCCTGCGCAGCAAAGCTTCGGTGGCGGTGTAGCCGCCCTTGACTTCGTCGGGCACGACCGACGGAAACGACACATCGGCTACCGAACAGTCGACCAGGACCGCCGGTACCGAAGTGAGCTCGGCGGGCGGAGTTACGCGGTGGTGATACATGGCCGCGTAGATGACGCCGTCAACCTGACGCTCGAGCATCAATGCCAGCGCGGCGCGTTCGAGATCGCGGTTGTTGCTGGTATTGGTGAGTAACAGCATCTTCGCATGCGCCCAGGCGGCATCCTGCATCCCCTGGATCATCTTGCCGCCGTGCGGCGACGTGGCGATCTCATCCGAGATCAGGCCGATCGTTTGCGAGCGCTGCTGGGTAAGGCCGCGGGCGAGGGCGTTCGGCCGCCAGCCCAATTCGTGGACCGCGGCCCAGATTCGATCGCGCGTCGGCTCTGGGATGTTGGCGCCGGGCGCATTATTTACGACGAGAGACACGGTCGTCTGAGACACGCCGGCCGCCCTGGCCACGTCGTACATGGACGGGCGCCTGCGACTCGAGGCTTGTGGTTTCGCCGCGCGTGCCATGCCTCAGCCCGAACCTCCCCAGCAGCTAATGCGGATTAGTAATGCGGATTACTCTACGCCTGTGAAGGGGCCCTGTCAAGCGTCGGCGACGTCGAGGCCGGCCGAACGCGGCCCATCTCAGGCGCTGAAATGCGAGCGGTGGTGCCAACGCCACGCGATCCTGGTTGGTGTGCGGGATGGCCTGTTCGAAGAGCCCGCCAGTCAGGTGCACGCCGGCGATGAAGGGTGCACGTGGTCGGTCCCAGTCAGGCGGCGATCATGTCGGAGCGTCTGGCCACCAACGTCCTGTCACGGCCGTCTGTGCAGCCATTTGTGGCAGCCAACCCGATCGAGCCTTACGGCCGAGCCAACGAGCGCCCGGCCATGGGTCGGTCTTGCCGCTGGCGGCCGTTACGCGGCGAGAGGCGTCCCAGTTGTGTCGCGGTTAGCTCCTGGTTGTGAACGGGTGCATCCTGGGAGCGAGCAGAAGTGGCGGGAGTGGTGCCGATCAGCGCCAGCTCTGTTACACAGACGGCGGGCAGCTAGAAGTTCGGCTGACAAGCCGCTTTTCGGCACAAGTCGCAGGCGGCCGAACTTCTTTGACAGATTGGCCTAGGAACGCGGCCACCGAGATTTCGAGGCATTTCATACTTTTCGGCCGCGTTTCTAGGGCGCGCACCCTGCGCCGGACCGCGCAGGCGGCCTCAGGCGAGCGGGACCGAGCCGGTGTACTCCAGGATATAGAGCCCGCCGCCGAGCCGATCGCCAGCGTAGAACACGCCGTTGTTGTCCACGAACACGTCGTTGATCTGGATGGCCGTCGTGCGGGAATTCGGCGGCTTGTCCGGCACGTAGGCGGCGATCTCCTTCGGGTGCGCCGACTCCGAGAAGTCGTACATCCGGACTCCGCCAGTGAAGAAGCTACCGGCCAGCACATTGTGTAGCTCGCGTGCCGTCGGCTGCTCATGGTTCTCATGCACGTTGTGCGATCCGAAGCGCCCGCCGCGGTCGCAGTACGCGTTCGGGTCGGGCAGCGGTACGGCGGCGATGAGAGTGGGGTTGCTCTCGTCTGTGACATCGATCGTATAGATGTTCTTGGGGTGGTCTGTGCAGTGATCGGTGACCGCTTCCTCGCTGCCGATGAGCAGCCCGCGGCCGAGGTGCGGAACGAGCGTGTGGGCGAATCCGTTGCCCCGTCCTCCGAGATACGGATTCAGGTTGCTGATCAGCCTGGGATGCTCGATATCCGAGGTGTCCAGGATGACGTACCCACCATCGATCCAACCAAGATAGGCGCGGTTGGGATGACTGGGGAGCGCATTGGCGTTGTGCATTCGATAGCCACTGTCGCGCGACAGCCGCGTAAGCGGCGGCTCGCCGGCGGCCATGCCGGGTAGCCACCAGCGGCTGGCCTCCACCGGGTTCTCCGGATCCTGTAGGTCGACGACGACCAGGATCTGATCGTCGTTCTGATTGGTCGGACGGAAGTCCGGCATACCGGTCGACAACCACGCGTAGCGGCCATCCACAAACCAGACGAAGTGGGCCCCGCGCGAGAAGGGGCCGGACGTGTCAAAGAAGCTGATCTGGCGCAGGTTCTCCGGATCCGAGGCATCGTAGACAGCCAGCCCGGCCAGGTTCTGTCCCGGATCAGCGGTCTGGCGTGCCACGGCCAGGAGGTCACCGCTCATCGACAGCGAGTTGAAGCGGGTGTGGTCGTTCTCGGCGGGCACCTGGAGCAGCACGCCTGGGTTGCGCGGATTGGTCACCTCCACCACGCTCATCCCCATCGGGCCGCTCTCGTTGGCGAAATAGCCGATCCGTCGACCGTTCGAGAGCTGCTGGATGGCGATCCCCTCGCCCATCAGCCCGTAGCCGTTCAGGTCGTGGGCCGCCAGGAGTCGCATGTTGTTCGCCTCGAGCGGCTGGTCATCATGTCGGGCGGCAGGTTCGCCAAGCCGCGCCAGCCAGGCCGGCGCTGCCTGTGCACCCGTAGCGCGGACACCGCGGGCGAGCGCCCCGCCGACGCCCAGGCCGACCGCGGCTCGGATCAAGCTCCGTCTCGTCGTCATGTGTGCCTCAACCCCTGAGGACGCCCAGTGTAGTGCGCTTGCGAGCTTTGCATCGGCGGCCCTGTCACTCGCGCTGCTGCGTGGCACCGCCTCCGCACACACGCAGCCGCAGGGCGTCGCGGTGCGGTCGCTTAATACGGCGGGCGCAGTCTGGGAAACATGGGAAAGTGCCGTACGTTTTTCGTCAGCAGCGCTAAACCAGTCAGTTGTACGGTGGCGGCGATGGCCAGATCGGCGCTGTCGATCGTGTGATGGCTTGGCAGCCACTGTCGCCCCAGAGCCCCCGCCTGCTCTGCAACCGCTGTGTCGACAGGATGCCAGATCAAAGCCGAGAGCAACGAGCGTGTGGGGCTTTCCTCGCCCGGACGCATGCCAGCCAGGATCTCCAGCCGCGTGATCTCACTGGCGTGCAGCGGGCCTGCCGCTCGGTGATTCTCCAAAACCTTCGCGGCCAATGCGTGGCCTCGCAGATAGTCGATAAGCACGGAAGTGTCGGCAAAGGCGGTCACCGCTGTTTGAGGCGCCGTCCACTCCGCAGTCGCTGGACATAGGCCGCTCCAGTCGTGGAGCGGCCCTGCCACGCTCCGAAGCCGCGACGCATGGCGGCCAGATCGTCCTGAGCGGAATGCTCCGAACCATACGCCACCTTGATCGCCTCACGAATCACCGCGGCAATCGACCGTCCCGTCCTGGCGGCAATGCCATCCAGCAGGTGGCGCTCTTCCTCAGTCAGGGAAATCTGAGTCCGGAGCATGATGTAATGCTACATCATAACGTGCGCTTACATTCCTCCAGGCACCCCGGCCAGCGTCTCGTAGAGCAGCACCACGTTCAGGGCCACGATCAGGATGGCGCAGAGGCTGGCGATGGCGGTCGTCGTTGAGCGGTTGACGAGTTTGCCCATGAGCGCGCGGTCGCGGGTAAACAGAATGAGGGTGATGATCGGAAAGGGCAGGGTGAAGCTCAGCACCACCTGGCTCAGGACGAGGGTGCGGGTGGGATCGAGTCCGACGTAGATCGCGATCAGCGCCGGAAGCATCGTGAGCAGGCGGCGCAGCGTGATCGGGATGCTGAAG
>VBGG01000089.1 GCA_005883405.1 Chloroflexota bacterium
TCGAGAGCCTGCTGCGTCGTGAAGTGGCCCTCCTGCGCAAGCGCAGTCTCGTAGAGGCGGTCCCAGTCAGGCTTAGTCTGTCGAGTCGGGCTCATGCGTGTATATTAACCTGTGGTTTAGTTTGCTGCAAGAGCACGTACATCAACCATGGGTTTAGTTCCATGCAAAAGTAGCGCATGGTGAGCGTGCTCAAACGGTGGCGGGTGTCTGGTCTGCGAAGTGGACCGACGCGTCGCGCCGCCACGAGCGCCATCAGGCCAGCAGCAAGGCCCAAGCAAAGGCGCTGGCCGACGAGTTCGAGGTCGAGGCCCGCCGTCGTTGCAACCTCGCACGCTCTGGCGTGGGAATCGCCTTCCTTCAGCGTGTCGCGACGTTTTCGAATGCCTTCAGAGTCATGAAGAGCCAGTCCGACGTCAGACTGGCCCGATTTCCCGGACGCTCAGCCACTTGAACTGCATCGTCATCTCGTCGCTGCGAAACTCGACCCAGGGCCCAGCCCATGTGAGGGGCTGGTCGAGCGCGAGACTGTACGGTGGCTGGGTACAGCCGGGAACGGCGACGGAACCGAGCGTGTAGGAGTTCCCGTCGCTGCCTAGCGACGATAGCGCCCACGCCCCTGCGGAGTCGTCGAAGCTCGTCACCAGCGACCACGTATTGTTGGCCTGCTCGTCGAGCCACAGCTCCGTGTGGACGGTCGTCCCAGCCAGGTTGTTACGAACGATCCATTTCATCCCGAACCACGCGGTGGGATGACTTGAATCCAGTGCCGCCGCTGCAATCGGCCACCCGGAATCCGAGATGGGGTTCTTCTGCGAGGCATAGCCGCCTACGTGACTGAATTCCTTCTCGAGGTGGGCGAAGTCGCTGCCTCGACCGGGATTCTGCACGTAGATGTTGCCGTGGTAGCTCGACCCGAGCGCGTGCACGTTGACGTAATCGGTATCGCTCAGCACGTTCCACCAAGGCCAGTAGGCGGTGCCATCGGGCGGGGCGATTCCGCTATTGACCTGGTTCTTAAGGGGAGTGTTCGACGTGCCCGAATGGCGTTCGCTGCGCGCGAGTATTTCCCAATGCGGAGGTTGGTTCCCCGTGTAACCAACCGCGCGGAAATAAGCAGTGGCTTCGACGTTGTGCCACCACGGTTTCCCTCCCGGTGAGGGAACGTTCAGTCGTACCTGTCCCGATGACCCGAACGTCTGGTACACGCCGTTGCCGACGGCGGTGATGTCATTCGTTTCGGGCGCCCATTCGCCGTTCGTTTTCGTCGCGTCTCCGAGGAACCATTCGCGACCACTCGGCTCCGTCGCATACGTCATGAGGACGCCGAATTGGTCGTTCGCTGCGCCGCCAGTGCCTCCGTCCCTAGTCCCCGCATCGGTGGTGCCGCCGTCGCCGGTCCCAGCGTCAGCGCTGACGCCTCCGTCGGGTAATCCGCCGCCGGCCCCAGCGTCAGCGCTGACGCTTCCGTCGGGTAATCCGGCGCCGGTGTCGGAGGCCGCGAGATCCGACGGCGCGCAAGCCGCGCTACACACCACCAGAACGATGAAGAATCGGAAGCCGCGCATGGTCCCCTCGCAAGGACAAGAATGCGCGGCAAAAACAGACCCGCGAGTCTGCAAATTTCATTTGCGGCATGACCTCAGTCACCCTGCGGAGGTCACATGTCAGACGGCCGCTTACAACGACCCCGTTGAACCGCTATCGACTCACCTGGCGCTGCCATCCGCCGCAGCGAAAACGTTACTCCCGGATTCTCCGCCGGGCCCGGGCGCGCGACGCGAGCGCAAGTGCCATCAACGCCAACGACACCGGGTCAGCGCCGCCTGACGTGCAGCCGGTCCCAGCGGCAGGAGTCGTCGCTTCGGCGAAAGCAGTCGCTTCGGCAAAAGCAGCCTCGTCGTCCTCGTTCTCGCCGTCTTCTTCGCCGAGGAACGGCTCGCGAGAGACGATCTCTGCCAGCGCACTGGCGGTCTGGACTGAGGCGCCGGTTCCCGCGCTGTTTCCGCCCGCCGCTACGGCCGTCCCCGCGCTCGCGCTCGGATCGAGGAGTTCCTGATCGTCCACCGTCATGGACCCGAGCTGGCGGATGGAGAGCCCGACGCTAATCCCGTTGACGCCCGCCGGCACCGCCGGCGTGGTCCAGCGCACCTGGGTCCAGGTGCTGACCGCCGGGAACTCCGAGCTCTGCGCCCACCACGACCAGCTTCCGCTCGTCGATCGCGTGTAGCCTGCGAACCGGACCGGCGTTGTGGACTTGTACCAGGCAGTGGCGACATACCGCTTTCCCGGCGTGGCTGCCGGCGCGCAGGAGGCGAGGTCCTTGAGGGGGACCAGCTTGCGGTCGCCGCTCGAGATTGCTGTGATCTGCACGCGCTGGGCGAAGCCGCCCGAATGGGCGTCAGTGGTGCGCGTCCAGGTGTAGCTGTTCGACCCGTAGCCGGTGCGCTGCCAACAATCAGGGACGCCGTCACCGTTCGCGTCAGATTCCAAGGAGGGGTTCTTCAGCAGGTTGCCCGCACTGATGGGAGGCGGCGGAGGCGGAGGCGGAGGCGGCGGAGGCGGCGGAATGACCACCGGCGGTGCGCCGCCCTGGATCACTGCGGCCACCGTGCGCACCACGGTGCCCCCTGCGGCACGCGGCGGAAGCCAGTCGAGGAAAGCTGCCAGCAACTCGGGCGACGTAGAGTACGTATCGCAAGCGTTGCAGATCTTGTGGAAGGTGAGTTGGATCCATCCGCCGCCGTTCTGCTCGGCACCGGTGACCATCGCCTGCAGGTCCGCTAGCGTCCATGTCGACAGGATCGACGATGGGCTCCGGGTATTGAAAGCGTCCACCGGCGGGATCTTCTCGGCCCAGGTGCACTGGCCCGAGCAGGTGGAATCCGGATTGGGGATGTGGCCCCCGTGGCCGCGTGCCGAGGAATAGCCGCATGCGCGCACGATCGACTCGACCGAAGCGTCCACGGCAGCCGCCGCTCGATCGTCGCAGATCTGCCGGCGCTGCTCGTCCGGGCTTACGGTGGTGAGCTTCACGTGGTTCACCGTGTGGCCCGCAATCTCGTGCCCTTGCGCCTGGAGCGTCGCGATCTGGTCCCACGTCAGGTGGCCGCTGGTCCCCACGCGGCCGCTGTTCACGAAGAAGGTGGCGTTCAGGCCACGCGAAGCCACCATGGCCCCGACCTGGAACTGCCCGGCGGTGGCGTCGTCGAAGCCCAATGTGACCACGGTCTGCGTCCCAGCGGATGCCGACCCCGCGTTCGCAACCAGGATCGCCACCGCGGTGTAGACCAAAGAACGAGATGCAGAATGGACCGGCACGCGCATGTCAAACCTCCAGCCGGGACCCCTCCCCGCGCCGTTTTTCCGCTCCCGATCCAATATTCGCCCTCGCAGACGAATCCGGAAGGAAGTACGGGATCGCACCTGCAGTACGGACGAGCAGGCAGGCGCCGCCGACAACGAGCAAGCGCTACTGTCCGAAG
>VBGG01000083.1 GCA_005883405.1 Chloroflexota bacterium
GACCGAAAAAGCGCAGGAGGCGATCGCCGCCGCGCAACGCGAGGCAGAGCAGCGCCACAACACGCAGCTCGAGCCTGAGCACCTGCTCAGTGCCCTGGTCAAACAGGGCGGTGGTGTCGTGCCCGCGCTGCTCGACAAACTGGGTGTGCCGCCCGCACGCGTGAGCCAGCGGCTCGACACGCTCATCGGGGCATTCGCCCGCAGCCAGACCCAACAACAGGTCTACGCGTCGCCGCGTTTTCGGCGCGTGTTCGAGGCCGCGCAGCAGGAATCCGAACGGCTCAAGGACGACTACGTCAGCACTGAGCACTTCCTGCTGGCCATGGTCGACGAAGCCCCACTGCGCGACGTCGGCATCAGCCGCGACAGCCTGCTGCAGGCGTTGCAGGAGGTCAGGGGTAACCAGCGGGTGACCTCGCAGAATCCCGAGACGACCTACCAGTCGCTGGAGAAGTATGGCCGCGACCTGACGCGCATGGCGCGCGAGGGCAAGCTCGACCCGGTCATCGGCCGCGACGAGGAAATCCGCCGCACCATCCAGGTGCTGCTACGTCGCACCAAGAACAACCCGGTGCTGATCGGCGAGCCGGGCGTCGGCAAGACGGCCATCGTCGAAGGCCTCGCCCAGCGCATTGTGCGAGGCGATGTGCCCGAAGGTCTCAAGGACAAGCGCATCGTCGCCCTGGATCTGGGCGCGCTGGTCGCCGGCGCAAAATACCGCGGCGAATTCGAGGAGCGCCTCAAAGCCGTCCTCAAAGAAGTCACCGAGTCAGCCGGCCAGATCGTCCTGTTCATCGACGAGCTGCACACCGTGGTCGGGGCGGGCGCCGCCGAAGGCGCTATGGACGCCTCCAACATGCTCAAGCCGATGCTGGCCCGCGGCGAGCTGCACTGCATTGGTGCCACCACGCTCGACGAATATCGAAAGCACATCGAGAAAGATGCCGCCCTGGAGCGCCGCTTCCAGCCCATCTTCGTCGGCGAGCCCAGTGTCGAGGACACGATCTCCATCCTGCGCGGCCTGCGCGAGCGTTACGAGCAACACCACAAGGTCCGCATCCGCGACTCTGCGCTGGTGGCCGCGGCGGTCCTCTCGCACCGTTACATCGCGGATCGCTTCCTGCCTGACAAGGCGATCGACCTGGTCGACGAGGCCGCCGCGCGGCTGCGCATGGAAGCCACCAGCGCGCCCGCCGAGCTGGACGAAGTCCGTCGTCGCATCATGCAGCTCGAGATCGAACGTGAGGGCCTGCGCAAGGAGAAGGACCCGGCCTCCCGGGAGCGCCTGGAGCGCATCGAACAGGAGCTCGCCAGCCTCAAGGAGCAGGCCAGCGCGCTCGAAGCGCAGTGGCAGGCGGAGCTGCAGCAGCTCAACGCGGTCGCCCAGACCCAGGAAGAGCTCGACCGCAAGCGGGTCGAGCTGGATCAGGCGACACAGCGCGCTGATTGGGAGCGTGCGGCTCGACTGCAGTACGAAATCCGTGAGCTGGAGCAGCGACGCGCGGCGGCCGAGCAGCAACAACGCGAGCGCACCAGTGACGGGCGCGCACTCGTAAAGGAAGAAGTGACTGAGGAGGACATCGCTCAGGTCGTCAGCCGCTGGACGGGCGTACCCGTGAGCAAGTTGATGGAGGGCGAAGTCGAAAAGCTCATCACCATGGAACAGCGCCTCCGCGAGCGCGTCGTCGGCCAGGAGGAGGCCATTCTGGCCGTGGCCAACACCGTGCGCGCCGCGCGCGCCGGCCTGCAGGATCCGAATCGGCCGCTTGGCTCGTTCCTGTTCCTTGGCCCGACCGGCGTCGGCAAGACCGAGACGGCGCGCGCCCTGGCCGAGTTCCTGTTCGACGATGAGCAGGCGCTGGTGCGCATCGACATGAGCGAGTACCAGGAGAAGCACACCGTCTCGCGGCTGATCGGTGCACCGCCGGGCTACGTGGGCTACGAAGAGGCCGGCCAGTTGACCGAGGCGGTGCGCCGCCGACCCTATAGCGTGGTGCTATTCGACGAGGTCGAGAAGGCGCACGCCGACGTGCTGAATGTGCTGTTGCAGCTGCTCGACGACGGCCGCCTGACGGACGCGCAGGGTCGCACGGTGGATTTCCGCAACACTATCGTGATCATGACCAGCAACCTCGGCTCGCAGTGGATCACCGAACCCGGGCTCAGCGAAGACGAGATTCGCGAGCGGGTGATGGACGCGCTGCGGTCGCACTTCCGACCCGAGCTGCTCAACCGCATCGACGAGGTGGTCATCTTCCGTACACTCGGCCTCGAGCAGATCGAGCGCATCGTCGAGATTCAGCTGAGCTCGCTTCGAGCGCGGCTCGCCGAGCGCAAGATCACGCTCGAGCTGAGCGATGCGGCAAAAGAGCTGGTGGCTCGGGAGGGCTTCGATCCCGTCTACGGCGCGCGCCCGCTCAGGCGCACGATCCAGAAGGAGATTGTCCAGCCGCTGGCCATGCGCCTGCTGCGCAACGAGTTCCACGACGGCGAGCA
Source organism: Chloroflexota bacterium (assembly GCA_005883405.1). Taxonomy (GTDB): domain Bacteria; phylum Chloroflexota; class UBA6077; order UBA6077; family CF-72; genus CF-72. The sequence goes on from VBGG01000083.1 coordinate 2,497, forward strand.
CATCCTGATCGACGTGGCCCCCGGCGGCGTCCTCGAGTTCAAGAAAGCCTCCGCGCCCGTCGCCGTGTAAGCCGGCACACAATGGGGGTGACCTTCGCGGATGGTCACCCTCACCCTCGTCGCTCTCAACCTCGCCGTGTTCGTGCTCGAAGTGAGCCTCGGCGGCGAGGTCGACGCCTTTGTTCGACGCTGGGGGCTCGTGCCCAACGACCTGCGCGGCAGCGAGGGCCAGGGCGCGCTGGTCACCCTGCTGACCAGCACCTTCCTCCACGCCGGCTGGCTGCACCTGCTTTCGAATCTGCTGTACCTGACGGTCTTCGGGCTGCCGGTCGAGCGCCGAGTCGGCTCGGCGCGGTTCAGTCTGCTGTACCTGGTGAGCGCCGTGGTCGGCAGCCTGAGCTACCTGGTGGCGCAACCGACGTCACAGACACCCGCCGTGGGCGCGAGCGGTGCCATCGCTGGGGTGATCGCGGCTCACCTGGTTCTCTACCCGGGCGCAACCCTGGGCTCCGTGGCCCCCGTGTTATTCTTGTCTGTCGTCGAATCAACTCCTACACTGCTGCTCCTTCTTCTATGGTTGGCTACTCAGGTCTTCAGCAGTGTCGCGTCGCTGACCACCAGTACGGGCATTGCATGGTGGGCTCACGTGGGCGGATTCGTGGCTGGCCTGGTGCTCGCACCAGTGCTGCGAAAACGACGGATGGCACGATAAGTTGAGCTGGGTAGTTCGAGCACCCGACCGCAAGCTGGCGCGAGGCGAAAAGAGGATTTACTCCCGCGTTCGCCGCGTGCTGTGGGATTACGAGCCGCTGCGCGCGTCGCACGCCGAGATCTTCATCGATGTGGAAGACACGCGCGTCCGCCTGCGTGGCCGCGTTCGCACGTCGCCGCAGAAGCTGATCGCCGACGTCCTGGTCAGGCGCATGGACGACGTCAGCTCAGTCACCAACGAGCTGATCGCCGACCCTGAGGTCGTGCGCGCTGTGGCCGACGCTCTGGCCCAGGACGAGCGCACTGCTCCCTACGTGATCCGCGTCGACGTCCGCCACGGAATCGTCATCCTGCGCGGCGAAGTGCCGTCCGAAGCCGTCCAGCAAACGGCGATCGAGATCAGCGCCGCCGTTCCAACTGTGCACAGCGTCCGCAATCAGCTGACCATCGGCGGGGAGCCGCGAGCCGCGGTCGCCCTGTCGCGACCCAGCGCGCGGGCCGACGAACCCAATCCAGTAGCCGCCTCGGAGGTGCGCGCGTGACTCAGACCCCGACCCAGCCATCAGAACGAACCACCTCCCGCCAGCGGCGCATCGACGAACAACGCCGCAAGATCGAGGCGGTACACGCTCAGCAGCGGCGCAAGCGCCTGAGCTGGGGAGCGGGCATCGTCGTCCTGGTTGGATTGGCGGCGGCGCTGGTGGTGTTGTTCTTCCCGCGGCCGGTTCAGGGCCAGATGAAGCAGGTCACGACCGAGCCGGCCAGCCACGTGGACGAGGGCTCCCCCATCTCGTACGCGCATCGACCGCCATCGTCGGGCGTGCACTACGGCACATTGCCCCAGGCGGCCGAGTATCGCATGTATGAGACACCCCTGAATCCAGGGCGATGGGTACACATGCTCGAGCACGGTGCGGTCGTGGTCCTGTATCGACCTGACCTCTGCGACTCGGCCTGCGTGCAGCAGCTCGGCAAGTTCTACGACAGCGCCCCGCGTTCGACGCTTGTCCCGGTGCGCCATCTGGCCATCACGCCGTACCAGGACATGGACCACGCCATCGCCGTCGTCAGCTGGGGGTACGTGGACGAGATGGACCAGTTCGACGGGGACCGCATCATGTCCGACTTCAAGTCCAAGGTCGACGCCTCCACGGCCCCCGAACGCGGAGCGTTGTGAGCCTGCGCCTGCGGGCGAGCATCACCATATGCGCGCCCCAGGCCCACATCTTCGATCTGATCTGTACGCCCGAGCGGCTGCCCGAGTGGAATGTGTCAGTGGAACGGGCGCGGCGGGCAGACCCTGGCGAATCGGTGTGCCTGGGCTCGCGCGCGATCTTCAGCGGGCGGCTGCTGGGCCAGTCGCTCGAGAGCGAGACCGAAGTTATTGACTTTGAGCCGCCGCGGCTGTTCGCCACTCGCGCGATTCGCGGACCTCGCATGACCACGCGCTTCTCTCTGGAAGCTGTGGCGGATCGCACCCGAGTCGAAGTCGACGTCAGCGGCGAGGTGCCCGGCGGCGGGCTGGGCAGCATGCTCGCCGAGGGCTTTTTGCGCAAGGAGCTCACCGCCTCGCTCGATCGCTTGCGAGCGATCGGCGAGGCGCAGACTAATCCGCACATCTGAGCTTCGTCACGTAAGCTTGTTCATATGGTCATTGACGAGCCGATCGTGTCGGGGTTGATCGCTGTGGCTCGCCCGGTCGCGCGCATCCTCGTCGTCGACGACGAAGAGACCGTCACGTTCACCATCCAGGGTGTCCTGGAGCTCGACGGTCACGATGTCACGGCCACGACTTCAGCTGAGACGGCGCTCGAGCTGATCCGCACCGAGCCGTTCGATGCGATGCTGACTGACCTGCGCATGGACGACATGAACGGCATCGATCTGCTGAAGGAGCTGCACAGCGTCTCGCCCGACTCCGTTTTGATCGTGCTCACCGGCTACGCGTCGCTCGATACGGCCGTCGAGGCCATGCGCGAGGGCGCCTACGACTATCTCGTCAAACCGTGCGACGTCCTGGAGCTGCGCATGACGGTTACCCGCGGCCTGGAACGGGCTCGGCTGGCCGCTCAACTACGACAACGGCTGGAAGAGCTGGAATACGCGAACGAAACCATCCGCGCCCTTAATCTCGAGCTAGAGGCGCGCGTCGAACGGGCAACGGCGGAGCTGCGCGACCAGATCACGGCCAAGGATGAATTCATGTCGACCGTGTCGCACGACCTGAAGTCGCCGCTGACGTTCATCAAGGGCATGGCCCACCTGCGACGGCGGCGCGCGGCGCCCACACCGGAAACCCATCCGTTGATCGACGCGCTCGAGCAGATCGAGGCGAGCGCCGGGCGCATGGCGCAGCAGCTGGACGAGCTGGTGGATGCCAGCCGACTGCACACGGGACGGCCGCTCGATCTGCGGCGCAGCCATGTCGACCTGGTGGCGCTGGCGCGCAAGGCTGTGGCCGAGCATCAGCACACCACCGATCGGCACGCGCTGCACGTCTCGACCAGACTGCCACACCTCGTCGGCGTGTGGGACGAGCTTCGCCTGGGACGCGTGCTCGACAATCTCATCGACAACGCTGTCAAGTTCAGTCCTCGCGGCGGGGCGGTGAAGGTCTCGGTCGGCGCGGAAAATGACGGCCACGCGGTGCTCTGCGTGAGCGATCGGGGCGAGGGCATTCCGGAGGCCGACCTGCCGCACATCTTCGAACGCTTCCGGAGGGGTGGCAACGTAGAGGGACGCATCCCGGGGACCGGCATCGGCCTGGCCGGCGTCCAACGTATCGTCGAGCAGCACCACGGCTCGATCCTCGTCGAAAGCCGGGTTGGGGTCGGCACCAAATTCACGATCCGTCTGCCCCTCGACGGCTCTGCCGCCAGCTGACGCCTCTATCGAACTACGTCGTTCCGGCCGATTGTTGCTGTGGAGGCCGGCAGGACCAGAAAAGATGGCATGTAGACGGGTGCTGTTGATCGACGATGAGGACGATATCCGCGAGATCGCTCAACTCAGCCTTGAGATGGTCGCACGCTGGGACGTGGTCACCGCCCGCTCAGGCGCCGAAGGCCTGAGCCGAGCCGCGGTCGACCAGCCAGACGCGATCGTGCTGGATGTGATGATGCCCGAGATGGACGGGCCGACCACGTTCAGTCGGCTGCGCGCCAATCCGCAAACGCAGCACATCCCGGTGGTGCTGCTGACGGCCACGACGCCGGCCGCGCGCCGCGACCTGGACCAGCTCAGCGTGATCCAGAAGCCGTTCGATCCGATGCGTCTGCCGGGTCAGATCGCCGCCGCCCTGGGCTGGAGCGCTTGATGATCACGCAGTCCGAACTCGAAGCGCTGCTCGAGACGCTGGCACGCGACCAGCGCGTCAATGTCGGCGTCGGCGAAGGCCGCCATCGTGCGTGGTTCCGCGCTCAGGTCGTGTCGCACGATGCAGGCAGCGGCCGGCTCGTCCTCACGTGCTTCATGGATCGCCCAACCGACCGACCACTGGAGCCCGGCGAACGCGTAACGATCACCGCCACGAGGCTGGAAGACGAGCTCCAGTCCGCGCCTATGGACGTCGAGCACTGCAGTGGCGGGTCCCGGTCGACGGTCGAGCTGCGAATCGCCGGCGGCTGGCAGTCCGAGGACGAACGCCGCCACCAGGCCCGGGTGCAGCTGCGGATCAAGGCACCACGCGCGCGGCGCTGGGTTGGTGGAGCCTGGCGCGATGTCGAGGCGACCGTAGTCGACCTCAGCTCGCGTGGCATCGGGCTGTTGGTCGATAGCGGGGTGCAGATTGGCGAGCGCCTGTCACTTGTCATGCCATTGGCTGATGGCGAGGCCGACCTGCGGCTGACCGTCGAGGTGCGACACGCAAAGCCCGACACCCGCGCGGACGGGTTCTGGCGCGTCGGCGGTCCATTTCGCGGCCTGACGCCGCACGACCACGAGCGAGTGATCCGCTTCATCTTTGCCGAGCTACGCGCACGGCAGCCGCTATAATCGCGGGCATGTCAGGCGGGTCACGCCGGGTGATGCGGATGTGTTGCGCTCGTCTGTCGGTCCGGGCGGCTGACGGGTAAGCCCGTCGCGCTCCGCGGTCTAGACGAGCGGCCCCGCCGTGTGCGGGGCATTTTGTTGCCCACCGTCCGCCGTGTCTGTCGCCTGTGGAGGGTCTGCCGTGACCGCCTACTACCTGACCACGCCCATCTACTACGCCAATGACGTTCCACACATTGGCCATGCCTACACGACCATCGCCGCCGATGCCCTCGCTCGGTTCCATCGCGTGCGCGGCGATGACGTCTTCCTGCTCACCGGGACCGACGAGCACGGCATCAACATCGAGCGCATCGCCGCTGAGCTCGGCCTCACCCCGACACAGCAGGTCGATGCGGTCACGGCCGCGTTCTCCGCCTTGTGGGCTGAGCTCGACATCGAGTACGACCGCTTCGTCCGCACCACCGAGCCAACCCACCGACGCGCGGTGGTTGCGCTATGGCAGCGCTTGCAAGCTAGCGGCGACCTGTATCGCGGCGTGTACGAAGGGGCGTACTGCCCACGCTGTGAGGCGTACTACCAGCCAGACGAGCTGGTTGGACGAGATTGCCCCGTCCATGGATTGCCGTGCGACAACGTGGCCGAGGAAAACTGGTTCTTCCGCCTGTCGCGCTACCAGGATGCGCTGGAGCGGCTGGTGCGCGAGACCGATTTTGTCCAGCCGACGGCGCGTCGCAACGAAATCCTCGGGGTGATCAGGCAAGGGCTGAGAGATTTTTCGGCGAGTCGCCGCCTGGTGCGCTGGGGCGTCCCGGTGCCAGGCGCGCCCGATGAAGTGATCTACGTCTGGATTGACGCGCTGGCCAACTACCTGACGGGTATTGGCTACCCCGACGACCCAAAGACGTTCGAGCGCTTCTGGCCGGCGAAGCTCCACCTCGTGGGCAAGGAGATCATTCGGTTTCACTGCCTGTACTGGCCGGCGCTGCTGCTGAGCGCCGGGCTGCCGCTGCCACAGCAGGTCTTCGCACACGGCTGGTTGACCAAAGATGGCAACAAGATCTCGAAGACGACTGGCAATACCGTCGACCCGCGGGCGCTGGCGGCCGAGTTCGGAGCGGATGCGGTGCGCTACTACTTGCTGCGCGCGATCCCTTTCGGCCAGGATGGCGACTTCACTCGTCGGGCGTTTGTCGCACGCTACAACGCCGACCTGGCGAACGACTTCGGCAACCTGGTCCAGCGGGCTACGACGCTCGCCGCCCGGCATGCCCACGTTCCCGTCGCTCAGGGCAAACCGGGCGCGCCCGAAATCGCTCTGCGCGAGGCAGCCGACCAACTCTCCGATCGGGTCACGGCGGCCTTCGAGTCGTTCGCGCTACACGAGGCGGCGTCGGTGGTCGGACACTTCGTAGGTGAGGTGAACCGCTACATCGACAAGACGGCGCCATGGACACTGGCCCGTCAAGGCTCGTTCGACAGGCTGGGCGTGGTCCTGGACCACACGCTCGAGGCTGCGCGCCTGGCTGCCTGGTACTACGTCCCGATCCTGCCACGGGCGGCGACCGACGCGCATTGCCGATTGGCGGGTGCCCGACCCCTACCCGGTGGAGGTACTTTCGACCCGACCAGACGCCACGTGGTCAACGTCGGGCCGCCGCTCTTCCCGCGTTTAGCCCAGCAGGTCGGTGATGTCACGCTCGCGAAGTAGACGCCGCTTCCAGGAGTTGATCTCAGGCACCACATACGGCAGCAGGCGCAGGCTGTAGTAGGGCGGCAGGATGGGCACCCCGACCAGGTCGCCGAGGGTGATCAGGATGAACAGGTGCTCCATGCTGCCGCGCGTGCGCTGGACGTGCCGCACCATGTCGTGCACGGCCATGCCATAGAACACCTCGCCAAGCGTCCGTCGAATCGCGAGCAGGCGTTTGCGCAGCACGGCCTACATCGTACGGGGGCCCCGGTTAACCTGTCGGTGCGCGACGCCGTCCACTAGGATTCCGAGTCATGCACTGGGGGCGTGTCCTGGCGATAGTTCTCGGAACGGGGCTGGCGCTGGTCGCGACGGCATGTTCGGCGCGCGCACAGGCCGTGCGGCCACTCACCTATGTCGCGATCGGCGCTTCCGATGCAGTGGGTGTCGGCGCGCACGATCCCGAGACCGAGGGCTGGGTACCGCGCTTCGGCACGCGGCTGGGCTCGAACGTACGCGTCGTCAACCTCGGCATCAGCGGCTCGATGCTGGCACAGGCGCTCGACGAGCAGCTCGGTCCCGCGCTCGACGCGCAGCCGGACGTCGTCACGGTGTGGTTGGCGGTCAACGACCTGAACTCGCGCGTGCCACTGGAGCGCTACGCGGCTGATCTTGACGCGCTGCTCGGGCAGCTCGAGACTAGCCATGCGCGCGTCCTGGTCGGCAACGTGCCCGATCTTGGACGCCTGGCGGCGTATCGCGGGATCGATCCGCTGCCGCTGCAGGCTGAGGTGGCGCGCTGGAACCAGGTGATCGCCGACACGACCGCGCGCCACGGCGACGCACTGGTCGACCTGTATGCGCGCTGGCAGCAGGTAGCCTTGCCGACGTGTTCGGCGATGCGCTGCGTGATGCTGGGCCGTAAGCCCAAGCCGGCTACCGACGCGCCGCTTCTGCCATCGACGGCGGTTATCGAAGCGCGCGATCTTCACAAGACCTACGTCATGGGCCGCATGCGGGTACCGGCGCTGCGGGGCGTAAATCTGCAGATCGATCGCGGTGAGATCGTGGCCATCGTCGGACCATCTGGCTGTGGCAAGACGACATTGCTGCACTGTCTGTCCGGCCTTGAGGACTTCGAATCGGGCGATGTGCTGCTCGAGGGTCAACGGCTGGCCCAGCTGTCGGACGGCCAGAAGGCGGACCAGCGTGCGCGGCGGATGGGTTTCGTATTCCAGAGCTACAACTTGTTGCCCGTGCTGAACACGCTCGAGAACGTCGAGCTGCCGCTGCTGCTGGCCGGGCGTTCCGCGGGTGAAGCGCGGCGGCGGGCGCTGCGGGCGCTCGAAGTCGTCGGGCTCGAGAACCGGTTGCGCCACCGCCCGAGCGAGCTGTCGGGCGGTCAGCAGCAACGGGTAGCGATCGCGCGTGCGCTGGCGCCCGAGCCGGCCGTCATCTTCGCCGACGAACCGACGGGCAACCTGGATTCCGATTCCGCCACCGAGCTCATGCAGCTGATCGACCGGCTGAACCGCGAGAACGGGCAGACGTTCGTGCTGGTCACACACGCGCGCGAAGTCGCCGCCCACGCCGGCCGCATCATCCGCATGCGGGATGGCGAGATCGTCGCGCTCGAAGATGGCCGAGGCGTAGAGGGCCCTTAGTGCGGAACCTTTTTGGCCTCTCGGAGGCTGCGCTGCTCGTGACCCTCGGCGTGCTCGCGGCGAGCGTAATCGCGGTGTTGGCGGTGGCCGCCTGGCGCAATCCGCTGCTGCCGCGTTTGGCATGGCGCAATCTGCCCCGACGGCCCGGCTTCGCGGCGCTGATCACGCTCGGCCTGACGCTCGGCACGGTGATCCTGTCCAGCGCCTTCACCACCGGCGACACGATGAGCCAGTCGGTGCGCACGGTGGTCGCCGGCGTGCTCGGCAGCGCCGACGAAGTAGTGTTCATTCCTTCGGCGGCACAGCGCTCCGGCTTCGACCTGGCGCAGTCGATCGCTAGCGGCTCACTCCTCACCGGCGTTACGACGTACTTTCCGGCCGCGGACGTGCAGCGCGTGGAGGATCTGGTACGCGATGACCCGCGAGTGTCCGCCGTGCTACCCATCATCCTGGAGGAGGCAGCAGTGGCAGGCGAGAATCAGGCCTTCGCCGCCCAGGTCAACCTGCTCGGAGTGCCTGTCCTGGCAACGCCGAGCCTGCAGCCGATGGACGCCTCGGGCGCAGCGCTGAAGATCGACGATCTCCAGCCCGACGAGGTCTACGTGAACAGCGCGGCGGCGACTGACCTGGGCGTGACCGCCGGACAGCGGGTTCACGCCTACAACCTGCCGTACGGCGCGGAGGCCGCCTGGACGGTGAAGAGTGTGACCCGCCTGGGTGATCTGGGTGGTGGTCAGGCGACGATCTTTCTGCCACTGTCCCGCCTCCAGGACCTCGTCAACCGCCAGGATCAGGTCGACCAGATCTTCATCGTCAACAGCGGCGGCCCGGCCGAGCGCTTGCAGAACTCCTGGCCGGTGACGGTCAAGCTGCGTTCGGCCTTCGTCGACGACGCCACGTCGCGCCGCCTGTTCCGCGCCCTGTCGTCGGCCCCTGCGCGCGAACTCCTCGCTCGAGCGATTGCCAGCCCGGACACCACCGGGCTGCTGGCCGACAAGCTGCGTCGCCTGGAGAACGTTCTCGACAAGCCGGACGCTGCTCGAGATGCCGAATTCAAAGCGCTGGCGACCGATCCGGAGGTGCTCAGCCGTCTTGCTTCACGGCTCGGGGGCGCGGTGACGCGCGGCAACACACCCTTCGCCGCGAGCGCGTCGGGATCGAGTGGTTTTCGCGTCATCGACGTCCAGAGCGTGGCGCAAAACCAGGCCGACCGCTGGGGCAGCGCGTTTACCGATCTGTTCGTGGTCCTCGGGGCGTTCTCGCTGTTCAGCGGCATGCTGCTGATCGTGCTGGTCTTTTCGCTGGTCGCGCTCGAACGGCGAACGGAGCTCGGCATCAGCCGCGCCCTGGGCGCGCGACGACACGACGTCATCCTGCTCCTGGCGATCGAAGGCGGTCTGTACAGCCTGATCTCGTCACTGTTTGGCCTCGGTGCCGGTCTGGCGCTGGCCCGCGGCATCATCACCCTCGCCCAGGGCCTGGTCGAGCAGTACGGCTTTCACCTGGAGCCGGTCGTCGAGCCCGCCAGCCTGGCCGCCAGCTACGGCCTTGGCGTGGTGCTGACGTTCGTGGCAGTCACCGCCACGGCCTGGCGGTCGAGCCGCTTCAGCATCGTCACCGCCATACGCGACCTGCCCGACCCCGTGCCCGCGGCGCCTGGTTGGCGAAGCCTGGCGGTCAGCCTGATTCCCGCGCTGGGCGGCCCGCTGATGGTGGTGTATGCGGTGTTGCACCGGCTGAGCGTGGCCTACGCCGTGGGTATCGCCGTGGCCATTGTCGGCGCAGCGCTCCTCGCACGCTGGCTGTGTCTCAAGCTGGGATTGCGTGGTCCCGA
>VBGG01000524.1 GCA_005883405.1 Chloroflexota bacterium
GAGGAGGAAGCGATGAAGTACATCATGCTGATCTATCAGGGCACCGCGCTCGAGCGACAGGCCGCGCTCCCCGAAGAGGAGCAGAAGAGGGTCTATGCCGACTACCAAGGGATCAATCAGACGCCAGGCGTCACCCCCGGGCTGCCGATGGGCCTCCCCCAGAATGCGACCACAGTGCGCGTCGAAGGCGGCAAGACCCTGACCACGGACGGGCCGTTCGTCGGAATGAAGGAGGCCGTCGGCGGTTGGTTGATCCTCGAGGCCGACGACCTCGACGCGGCCATAGAGGTGGCCGCCCGCGTCCCGGCGGCACGCTATGGTGGCGCCGTCGAGATTCGACCCTCCGAAGTGTATTGGTAGCGACACTCGATCACATCTTCCGCGAGGAATGGGGCCGCATCCTGGCCACCCTGATCGGCTTCCTCGGCGACTTTGACCTGGCCGAGGAAGCCGCGCAGGAGGCGTTCGCCATCGCCGCCGATCGCTGGCCGCACGACGGCGTGCCGAGCAATCCGCGCGCCTGGCTGATGACGACGGCTCGAAACCGAGCCATGGACCGCATCCGCCGCGAACGAGCGCTCGCCGCCAGGGCCAACCTGCTCGCCGCAGGCAATCGCTCGGAGGAATCGATGAACACGACGACGTTTCCCGACGAGCGTCTGGAGCTCATGTTCACCTGCTGCCATCCGGCGCTCGCTATCGACGCACAGGTGGCGCTCACGCTGCGTACCCTCGGCGGGCTCACGACCGATGAGATCGCACGTGCCTTCCTCGTGCCCGAGCAAACGATGGCAAAGCGGCTGGTGCGGGCCAAGAACAAGATCAAAGCAGCCCGCATCCCATTCCGAGTGCCGCCGGCGCACCTGCTCCGCGAGCGCCTCGAGGCCGTTCTCGCGGTCGTTTACTTGATCTTCAACGAAGGCTATGGTGGCCGCGACGAGCTCGCGGCAGAAGCAATCTGGTTAGGACGTGCTTTGGCCGTACTGCTTCCGGACGAGCCCGAAGTCCACGGACTCCTGGCCATGATGCTCATACACGACTCCCGTCGCGAAGCGCGATTCCGGGACGGCGAGCTCATGCTGCTGGGTGACCAGGACCGGTCACGCTGGAACACCGAGCAAATCGCCGACGGGCGCGGCGAGCTCCACCGCGCGTTCGCCCTGGGCGGCGGTGGGTCTTATGTCCTTCAGGCCGCCATCGCCTCCTTGCATGCTGAGGTGCCGTGCGATTGGGCGCAGATCGCGGCGCTGTATGGCAGGCTCGCCCGCCTGACCGGCTCGCCCGTCGTCGAGCTGAACCGCGCCATCGCAATCGCCGAGATCGAAGGCCCGGAGGCCGGCCTGCGCATTATCGACCAACTCAGTCCCCTCCTCGGCGACTTCCGCTATCTGCACTCCACGAAGGCCGAGCTCTCGCGCCGCCTGGGGCGGATCGACGAAGCTCGTGAGGCTTATCTACGGGCGAAGTTTCTCACCCATGACGGTATCGAACGACGCTTCCTGGAACGCCGCCTGACCGAACTGGCATCCGCCACGTGCTCAGCTCAGCCACCGTTCTGTCCGAAACACTGACGAGCGGCAAAGCTTTGGACTGACCGAGCGGCAAGCCGAATTGGCCAACCGCCACTGTTCGTCTGCTGGCCGCCACTCAGCGTGGGATTTTCGGCCACACACATCGTCTGGTCAAGATGGAAGGGCCGACCCACGCAGTACCGTAGGTTGCGCGGGCGGACGAAGCTCATCCCGCGCAGAGCTACATACGTGGAGGGCGGCCCAGTGGAAATGATGCAGCACCGGCAGGTTCGGTACTGCGCCGCTTCAGAACGGCACCTCAGTTCATGGCCTGCGCCGGCGTGGTTCCCTCGGAGTCGTCGACTGGCAGCAAGCAGCATCGTGGACCAATCACCAAGACGGGCAACGGGTTGCTGCGGCACGTGCTCGGCGAGCCTGCTCACCATGCGCGGCATGCGCCACGTGTGGCGCGATCCTGAAAGCCCGGCATGGCATCCATCTACCCGAGCGGACCATCCGCGAGCATTTGCACCGCCGCGGGCTGCACCGCGCTGCCTTGGCCGGGTCTTTGCAGCCTTGGATCAACGCGTGGCCACTCGCTACCAAATTGCGCCGATGGACCTGGCCGAATCAGCCAGGTACCTGCAGCACCATCTGGCTCTGGCCGGTCGGAGTGATCCGCTCCTTGCCGATGACGCGATGGCGCGACTCCATAAAGCCAGCCTGGGACTGCCACGCGCGTTGAACAACGCCGCCGTTGCCGCACTGATCGCCGCCACCACCGCCGGCAAGGCACTCGTCGACGACGACTGTGCGAAGAAAGCTGTGGCCGAACTTACCCGCGACTGAACTCAGCCTCACGCTCCGACAGCAGCTTCCATCACCACGAGGATGATCAGCGTCATCATCCTCGTTATGGTCATTGCGGCGTTGCTCGGCCAACACCATCCCGCCAGAGGATCGCAAGCGGCCCATCATCATCGTCACCCTGGCCAACACTGCCCGTCGTAAAGCTGACACCTCCCAATCATCCCGCCTGTTGCCATCGTCAACTTGCCAAATCTTTATCAGGCAGCGTTGCCGAACCATAGTCGCAAAACCCCGCCGCCAACACCTCTTCTAACGCGATAACCCCCACGCTTTGCCCGCTGTAGTCGTGCTTACGCGCGCCGCTTCGGCACCTTGCTCGCGACGGTTGCTAGGAAATCATCTCGAAGTAGCTCAGACGGAGCATCGGTTTTCACGTTCCGCCCGTGTTGCTGTGGAAACCCAGCTCTAAGTGCGCGCAGAACGCTTTTGCCAGCATAGAGCGACTGATTGGAGGACACCTTGTGGTTAGCCTCCACAGCGAGTGCTCCCGCGTTTGGCAAAGAGGTTCTGGCGCGTCTCGCCACTTCCAGCCGACCATTCACATAGTCGCTCACCAGGTTGCGCTCCTCGGCGGTTAGTGTCTGTGCTAATAACTGCTGAAACTCACCTTCGGGTACGAATGCTTCTACCCCGAGCGCTCGGACGGCCTTGCTCCAATCTTCGATTTCGGCATCATTTAGAAAGTCACGGTCGCGGTGAAGAACGATCTTCGCCTTTGGGTTAGTCCCCTGGATAACTCTTACGAGCGGACGTAGCTGCGTAATGCCCGTCACACCGTAGTAAGGTAGAACCACAGTTCGGCTCAAATCGAATCCCGACGATTCCAGAATGAGTTCAAGATTGCGAGTAAGCTCGTCTTCGGTCAGAACCACCACACTCGTAGACGCCTGACCGGCTCGCTCCTTGACGTCGAGCGCACCGATGTCAAGGAGGATCCCGAGTTCGTCGCCTGCGTCCGCAACGTCGACGGCCCCGTTGCGGACCCAAAGAAAGCCTGCTGCCGAGCCCAGCGCA
>VBGG01000527.1:0-3563 GCA_005883405.1 Chloroflexota bacterium
GACTGCGCCGCCGCGGTCGACGCCCACACGGGGCTGCCCTGCCCACCGACGGCCCAGTTCGCCCTCCGACAGGCATCCACGCTCGCCCACAACGTCCACGCCAGCGTCTACGGCGAGCAGCTCGAAGAGTTCCATTTCGACGCGATCGGGACCCTGTGCGCGGTCGGCCATCACGCTGCGGCCGCGGAGATCAAAGGCATGCGCTTCTCGGGATTCTTCGCCTGGCTGTTGTGGCGCGCGAACGGCGTCGGCAAACTGCCTGGCTGGGAGCGCAAGCTCCGCGTGCTCGGCGCGTGGATGCTCGGAGAGGTCCTGCCACGCGACATCGTGCAGACCCCGCACGGGGGACTCGGCCTGGAGAACGCCAGCCTGCACGTCGACGGCCGAGCCGCGACGCGCGTCGAGGTGCAGTGATGATCGTGATGGCAGTGGCACGGCGTGCTGGACGCACGAGTCAGCGCGCCGTGAGCCAGACCAGGTGGTTCATCCAAGGAGGCAGATGACCACCTCACCCCACAGAGACTCCCAGCCGATCGCCGGTCACGATCACCTGGCCTGGGAGCAGCATGCCGAAAGCGGACGCCTGGCCAGCACTCGGTCCGCGGCGCCGTCACCGCCGCGGTCAGAGACTGGTCAGGAGTTCGGCCGAGCTCGTTCCAACGGACTGGCCCGTCAACCTGAAAAGCGTTCGATGGCGCGCTGTGCCGCGTCTCTAGGCTGCCCTCGGGAATTCGACGTAGGCATCGTCCGCAGCTTCGGCTGGCAATCTGAAGCGCGCCACCAACAGCCGCAGCCCATCGGCGGTGACAGCCAGCGAACGTGCCTGCGCGCTCATCTCGACCGCTTGAGCCGCCATCTCCTCGGTTGAGGCGGAGACCTCCTCGGTAACCGCGCTCTGCTCGGCGGCGCCGCTGGCGATGTCGGAGATCGCCGTGGTGGCCTGTTCAGCTTGCTGAACCATCTGCCGCGTAGCCGACGTGTTGGCGTCCACCACCGCCTGGATGGCCTGCATCACACCGGTCAGTTGCCGCGCTCCGTCCGCCAGATCGTCGGCGGCGGTCGCGATCGTCGCCACCTGGCTGGCGCTGCCCTCGACGGCGTCGACGATCCCGCGCAGCGTGATGCCGGCCTGCTCGACGTTGGCCGAGCCGACCTCGACCTTCGCCGCGCCGGCCTCCATGACGCTCACCGCTTCACGCGTACCGTCCTGGACCGCGCGGATCAGGTCCGAGATCTGCCTGGTCTCCCGCGAGGCACGCTCGGCCAGCTTGCGAACTTCATCCGCGACGACCGCGAACCCGCGACCATGCTCGCCTGCGCGGGCAGCTTCGATGGCCGCGTTGAGCGCCAGCAGATTCGTTTGCTCGGCGACGTCGTCGATCGTCTCGACGATCGCCCCGATCTTGTCGCCCAGGGCCCCGAGGCGTCGAATTGCGCCCGCCGCCTCGCCGACCACGGTTCGCACGTCGGCCATGGCGGCGGTCGTCGCGTTCACCGCGGCCGCGCCGTGCTGGGCGGCGTCGAGTGTGCGCTGCGTGTTGCTGGCGACGGTTTCGGCCGATGTGGCCACGCCTTCGACACGGCTGACGATCGAGCGCACCGTCAGGCTGGCTGAGCGGACCTGCTCTGCTTGCTCGCTTGCCCCCTGAGCGATCGCGTCAGCGGCTTCGGCCAGCTCGGCGATCGCCGCCGACGACCGGTTCGCAGAGGCATTGGCGTCCTGCGCGCTGACCGTGACGCTCTGGATGGCCAGGCTAACCTGCTGGACGGCTTCGCTGGTCTGTTCGGCCACGGTGCCGACGCATTGCGCCGAACCGGCCAGATCGACCGCGGCGGCCTGGACCTGACGCACCAGTCCGCCGAGCCGTGATTGCATGTCCTCGAAGGCGATGCCCAGCTGGTCGCGCTCCGAAGCTGGTGCGACCTGGGCGGTCAGGTCGCCGTCGGCCATGCTGGCGGCGACCTCGGTGAGCGCACGTTGATAGGCCTGGATGCGTTCGAACGCCAGGGCAACCTGGCCGACCTCGTCGCGCGAATCCGCCACGATCTCGTGCTGCGCGTCCCCGAGCGCCAGTGCGTCTGCGGTGCTCGTCAGCCGTCGCAAGGCGGTCGCAACGGGGCGAGTCAACAGCACGGCTGCCGCCGTGGCGAGCAGAAGACCGACCACCACCGCCAGCGCTGAGGTCCGCAACAGGTCGAGCGCAGCGGCGTTGAAGCTCGCCGCGGGCAGTGCCGCGACGTACGTCCAGTGGGTCGCCTGCAACGGCAGCGCCACGGCGTGGTATTCGAGGCCCTGCGTGTGCCAGGCGAAGCTCGTTTTGCTGCTGACACCGATCGCGGCTGCAAGGTCACTCTGGCCCAGCGGATCGGGCGTGGGAGCGTTCCCCCAGCGTTTGTCGCGGCTCATCGCCGCCAGGACGTCCGCTGGCAACGGCACCACTGGCCGAAGCAGCCAGCTCGGGTCGACACTGCTCGCCACAACCAGGCCGCTCTCGTCGAGCAGGACGCCTTTCTGCTCGTCACCGATGCGTGCTTTCTCCGCCTCGAGCATTTTCTGGATGCTTGCCGGGTTGCTGCGCAACTGGACGACGCCCACGACGCGTCCGTCCTCCGTGCGCACGGGTGTCGCGCGGAAGATCGACTGTGCGCCGTCGGTGAGCGAGATCGACACGCCCGAGATGAAGTCGCCGCCGTGAATTGCCGCCTGGAAGTAGTCGCGGTTCTTCAGGTTCGCGCCAAGGCTGACGGGGCTGGTCGCGAACACGGCGAGACCGTCGCCGTTGATGATCGTGACCGCCTGGATGTCGCTGAGGCCGCGCTGGACGGCTGAGATGGCGTCGTTGACGGTGGCCTCATCCTCGGGCGTGTATGCGCTGCCCACGTCGAGTGCGCGGCCGAGCGCCTTGACGTTCGCCAGCGCGTGGGTGGCTTCGAGCCGCTCGAGGTTCCATCGGTCGAGGGCACTGGTCAGTACGTAGGCGTCAGAAGCGAGGCGCGCTTCGCCCTGGTCGTTCAGCCCGCGCGAGGCGTTGCTGTAGCCGATCGCCGTCACTCCGACCGCCATTAGCAATGAGATTCCGACCGACAGGGCGACGATTCGACCCACCAGCGGGCGATCGCTCAGACGCACAAACTTCAAGGACACAGTCTCCCGAGCGATCATCGGCCGGCACGGCCGCCCGATTAGACTTCGACGCTCTCGGCTACGGCATTCAGGTACGCCTCGCCGCGCGGCGAGAGGCGGTAGCCGATGCGAAGGCTGAGCGTCAGCCCGAGCTCCTTCAATTGGCGCACGTGCGCCTTGAAGGTGGCGAGATCGGGCCAGCCGAGGCCCGCGTAGAGGTCGCCAGCGCGCGTACCCGGGTGCTGCTGGATGGCCGTCAGCGTGGCCATCGTCCACGGCTGGGCTCGGTCGAGTCGTGCTAGACGCGCCTGGAGCTGTCGAACGTCCCCATCTTCGACTAACCGACTCGAGGCGAGCTGCTGGCGCGCGTCGGCCTCACTCGTGGCGCGCAGCTCGAGGCGGTAGAGCGTCGAATCAGCCGGCCCCTGCAAGTCTTCAA
>VBGG01000527.1:3586-3957 GCA_005883405.1 Chloroflexota bacterium
CTCCGTCGACCACGGATACCCCGTCGACGGCCACCATCCCGAT
Organism: Chloroflexota bacterium; assembly: GCA_005883405.1. Taxonomy (GTDB): domain Bacteria; phylum Chloroflexota; class UBA6077; order UBA6077; family CF-72; genus CF-72. The sequence continues at coordinate 3,630 of VBGG01000527.1, forward strand.
TGGACTCCGGTACCGCCGTCCGCCCACCACCTGTGGGTGTCGCCAACGTCGAAACGCGAGACGGATCGATCCATCCGCCAGTCCCCGCTGAAGCCGCCGCTCGAACAGCACGCCCCGAGGGTACTGCACGCAAGCTCAAGGCTCGGTGGTGGGTGCAGGATTCGAACCTGCGTAGCACTTCCCCTGCGACATTTTTTACAGGCTCGCGGGAGGGCGTCTCCCGGTTGATCTTGATGGTGCCATTTGAGATCGCATTCAGAACATCTGTTTCGCATGAGCCGGTATGATTCGGCCTGGCGCGTTGCCTCAAAATTTTGCCGACCCGGCA
>VBGG01000084.1:0-9018 GCA_005883405.1 Chloroflexota bacterium
GCTCGTAGTCGGGGGGCTTGATGTCGACTCCGCGGACCCAGTAGCCGTGTGCCACCAGGAATTTCGTCAGGTGGTGCCCGATGAAGCCACCGGCTCCGGCGACCAGGACTCTGGGTCGGTCTCCAGCGACGGAATGCATTGCTCCTCACTCCTCCTCGATGCCAATCGGAGCCGCGCGTACTCGCGGGCCAACAGGTAGATGTAGATCGGGATGTGCTTGGCGTAGCGGCGCCAGAGGCGGCGCGGCTCGATGAGCAGACGGAACAGCCACTCGAGGCCGTGAGCCTGCATCCAGGCGGGGGCCTGGCGCAGTGTGCCGGCGTGCAAGTCGAAGGCGGCGCCGACGCAGACGATGGGTAGGGGCAGGCGGTCGCGGTGGGCCGCGGCCCACTGCTCCTGACGTGGACATCCCAGGCCGACGAACACGATGCGTGCGCCGGATTCGAGGATGGCGCGAACATCCGCGGCGTCTTCCTGGGCCGTCAGCGGCCGGAATGGAGGCGATCGGAAGCCAGCCACCTGGAGATCCGGCACGCGCTCCGTCAGTCGGTTCACCAGGCGCGCCAGGACCTCCGGTCGTCCGCCATAGAGATAGATGCCGGCGCTCTGCTGCGCCGCGGCCTCGCATACGCGCAACATGAGGGTCGGCCCATACACGCGGTCGGGCATGCCAAGGCCGTGCAGCAGGTTGAGCCCCCAGCGGACCGGCTGGCCGTCGGGAGTCAGGATCTCGAAACTGTTGAGGACACTCCCGAACGCGCTATCGATCGCGCCAAGGGTGAGTCCGTGCACCGACGTCGCCGCGGTGACCAGCGAGCGCCCGGCCCGCGCCGCGCACAGAATACTGGCGGTCGCCGTGGCGTAGCTAGCGCCGCTGATCAGGATCCTGGCGATCGGATAACGGGCTGGGACGGCGACCTGCGCGACGGGAGCCGCCGGCGCTACGCTCGACATTGTCACTTCCCGGCCACCAGCGCCTCGGTGTGCGCACGCTCGGGCGACTGCCCGTAGTAGTCCTCGTAGGCGGTGTACTCAACTGATTGCTTCGGGATCCGATTGAGGACGGCGCCCAGGACGGGTGCGCCCGACTCCCGCAGCATCTCCCCCGCAGCATCTCCAGGCCGCGGATGAACTGCCGGCCGCGCGACTTGCTAGCATCGACGACCATCAGTACGCCATCAGCTCGCGTGCCCAGCAGGACCGCGTCCGGCTGAGCCAGCAGCGGTGGCGTATCGAAGACGACCACGTCGGATAGTTGACTGAGCTGCCCCAGCACCTCGTCCAGCCGCTTTGAGGACAACAGTGCCGACGGCTCCGGCGGGGTTGGGCCAGCCGGAAGCATGCGCAAGTTGGCCAGCCAGGTTGGCTGGAGCAGGGCCTCCGCTGACTGGTCGGAATCGACCAGCAAGGTCGCCAGCCCGCGGCGATTCGGCACGTTGAAGTGCCGCATCTGGGTCGGCCGGTGCATGTCGGCGTCGACGAGGATCACCCGCTGGCCCGCCTCGGCCAGAGTTACGGCGAGATTCGCGGCGGTGATGCTCTTGCCTTCACCGGCTGACGGGCTCGCGACCACCAGATTGCCCAGCCCCCGCCCGGGGCTGAGGGCGATGATGTTGCTGCGCAACAGGCGGTAACTCTCGGTGATGCGGCGGCTGCCGGGGTCGCGCAGGCTGATACCCGAGTCGCCACGCGGCACGAGGCCCAGGGTCGGCAGGCCGGTGGCCGTGGTGACCCGGCGACGGTCGCGAAGCGCGTCGTCCAGATACTCGATAAGCGCCGCGGTACCCACAGCGACCACCAATCCGCCGAGCACCGCCAGGAACAGTGCGAGGCGTGGGTTCGGTCTGACCGGTTCGTCGGGAGCGACCGCCGGCTCGAGGATCGCCAGCGTGTTCATGCCACGCGCCTCGGTGACGCGGAGGTCCTCGTAGCTGCGGACAGTCGCGCTGTGCGTTGCCTGCAGCTGGGTGAGCTCGCTCTGCAGACGGGATAGCTCCGTGTCGCGGTCTGGTGAAGGTGGCTGAGCTCGCAGCACGTCGATCTCGCGACCGCGCGCATCCATATCGGACTGCAGCGAGTCAACGAGTCGTCCAAGGCTCTCCCGACTGCTCGCGAAGCGGCTCGCCTGCACCTCCAGGTTCTTGGCAACGAACACCGAGGCAACCGCGTTGGCCAGAGCCGCGGCTTCTGACGAGTACGTGCTCTGGGCCGAGATTCGCATGAGCTGCGTGTTGGGGACGCGGCGCGCCTGCACGCGCTCCTGGAGCTCGCGAATGGACAGCGAGAGGCCCTGCTGGGCGGCTGCCTCCGCCAGGACCGGGCGGGTTCGGACAGCCTCGGCATAGGTCTGCGCCAGCTGCCCGGCCCCGTTCAGCTCATCGCTACCAGGATTGGTGCTGGTGATGCCCTGGCCAACCAGGAGCGTCACCGTCGCTTCGTAGACCGGCGGAACCTGGCGCACGACAAGATGCCCCGCCAGGCCGCCGACGAGCGGACCAAGCAGCAGCAGAGGCAGCCAACGCCGCGCGAAGCGAAGCGCGGCGTCCAGGTTCACCTCAGCCTCCGACGCGCGGCCGGATGCGCCGGCCGAGCAGCAGCCCGATGCCAACAGCCACGGCGCCCGCGACCAGCGCCGCGGCTAGCGGCTCGTCGCTGGCCGCGTTACCCGTGTTCGGCAGCACCAGCGGCAGGCTCTGTCCTGCCAATGCAGGTTGTTCGGCTTGTCCAGCCGGCCCAGTCCTTGTCTGTACGCCCAGGACGGCCGGCGCCGGGGCGCCAGCGGTTACTCCGGGGCCGGCGGCAGGCGCGCCGGAGACCAGCGGTTGCTCTGAGGTCTCATCCGCCGCGGCCACCAGCGGACATACGGCGGTCATGCCCGCAACACACCCAATCACCAGTGCTTCACGCCAACGCATACGCCACTCCTTTCCTCACTGCGTGAGCCGGGCTCGCACAACCCGGCGGTCCGAATACTGTCGCTGCGAGCGGTCGAACACCCCATCGCAGGTGATCAGCGTGAGAAGACTGTCGTTCGATCCACCCACCATCTCGGCCACTGGAGCCGAGTCCGCACCGAACACCCGGTTCCACTCGACCGCATATGTGTGGACGATGCCGTCCGTGCCTCGAATGTCGATGCGATCGCCGGGGCCAAGGCCGCGGAGTCCCCAGAAGACCGCCGCCCGGTGATCCCAGTCGACATGCCCGCTCATCACCAGGTTGCCGGGCTGCCCGGCGCGGGCGCTCATGCGGTACCAGCCGACGACGTCGGGCGTTGGCGGTGACTCCATTACCCCATCCCGACCCACACCCAGCTCGACCACGTCCGCCGAGACGTCTGCCGCCGGAATGTCGATCCGGGTCGGCGCGGCGATCTGTGTCGCTTGTATGAGCGGCACGCCGCAACCGCCTGGCGTCGGGCTCGGCAGCGGGGCCGTCTCCAGGCGTGGCGTTGTTTCGTCTAGATTCAGCCGCCAGCGCGCATGTTGGCCGGCCGCATCGTCGCTTAGCGTCGCAACCGCCGTTTCGCCGCGCGTCTTGACCGCCACCGCCACGTGACCGGGCGGCACGCCGGGCTGTTGCTGCAGCAGCAGCTCGTACGCGCCACCGGCGACGATCGCCGGCGGCAGCTGATAATCCAGGCTAGCCTCAACCGTCGCGCCTTGTGGGACGAGCACCTCGCCGGCGAAAAAGCTTCTGCCGCACTCGGTCCCGGTAGTTAGCGAGCCCACGAAGCCGCCCGACTGCTCGAGCTGAGCGCCCGACGGGGCGAAGACGCGCAGGAACGTGCGGTAGGTGGGGACGAAGGAGTGACCCGGCCGCCGCTCGGGCCTGGAGTCATTCGTGTAGCGCACGTCCACATGGGCGACGGGCGCTCCGATATCGGTCAGGTCGACGCGGTAGTTGGTATCGCGGCGGACCTCCTGGCTCTGCTTGCTGGATGCGACGTTGGTATCGACCAACATCAGCGCGTCTCCGCTGGCCGGCAGCAGGCCACCGTCCCAGCGGTGGATGGCGAACAGCTCGGCGGCCTCGGGCCGCGCTGTCCATACCAGCAGGTGCTGATCGTCGAGCGCGGCGTGCACGGCGCGCACTAGCTCCGGCAACACCGCCCGGGGGGAGGTCAGCACACGCTGCAGCACGGCCTGTGACAGGGCGGCCATGAACTGCTTGCGGCCCGCTTCGTCCTCACCCTGATGGACATACATGTCGACTTTGGCCTGCAAATCTTCCGCGGCGACGCGCTCGCCGTAGTCCGGCACCTCGACCGGACCGACCGCCTGCAGCACGTCCTTCAGGCCGAACTGATCGAGCGCCACCACACCGTCGACCGAAGTTCCCGGGTGCGACAGACCGTACAGGTACACCAGCTGGCGCGCGACGTCCGGAAAGCTGGGCCACCAGTTGGCGCCAGCCAGCTCCAAGTAGCCCGCTCCGAGGTAGGGCTGGAACAGGTCGGGCGGAATGACACGCACGTCAGGTGGCGTGTCGTAGGCGCGGCTGCTGCCATACTCCAGCAGGCGCACCGTGCCGCCACTTACTTCAACCACGCCCGCACTCCCGATGTAGCCGCCGGTCGCGCGCAGCTCGTCCGGGTTCTGAGAGACCAACAGGTAGCGGTGCGGCGCGTCAGCGCCTAACAGGTCGAGCAGGACCGTGGCCTCGCGCAACGTGCTCGTAACCTTGGGCAGTCGCGTCCGCAACGCCGCCACGCTCGCCCGGCTAACCTCGTCCAGATCGGAATCCTGGATCGCGCCGAGCGAGGTCCGGAGAGCGCCAAAGCGGACCAGAGCGTCGAGCAGCCGCGGGCGGGCCGCGGCCAAACCCTGCAGGACCTGCGCTGTCGACTGGCCGCCCGTACTGCGTGCGGCGGTGTTGGTGGACAGAAGAGTCGTGAGTGGACCGAGCCCTTCGCACAGCGACACACCGGCCGCGGCGAGCTGCGTCCCGGCCTCCAGGCTAGCCGCCTGGCTGCGCGCCCGGCCGCCCACACCGGGGACCGCTTCCAGCGCCCCGATGAGCGGCATGACGACCTGCACTTCGCCGTTCAGGTCGCGGAGCGCTGTGTCGGCGGCCACTGCCTCAGTGCACGCTGCCCCGAGCTGGTTTGGCGCCGCGCTCCCCGAGGCCGCCTCGGTCAGCATCTTGTCGCCCGACAGGGCCGCCTGGGCGGCGCTAAAGTGCGCCTGGGCCTGGCGCGCCTCCTGCTGCAAGCCCTGCACTCGCCAGGCGCCCGCGACAGTTGCTCCAATCACCAGGAGCGCCACCATGGCAACGACCCCAGCGCGCCTTACCGGACCGTCTCCTGCCCTGGCGAAGCGGGGGCTGCGCACCCCGAATCTCATCAGAACGCCCCTGCCCCGCCGATGACCGCCCCGAGCGTGCGCAGCAGGATCCAGACGTCGAGCCAGAAGGACTGGTGGCGGATATAGTGCAGGTCGAGCTCGGTCGACTCGTGCATGAGGCGCCGACCGTTGCGGTTCACCTGCCACCAGCCCGTGATGCCTGGCATGACCAGGTGTCGGGCGTGCTGCCACGGCTCATAGCCGGCCACGATCTCGGGCAGCTCTGGTCGTGGGCCAACCAGGCTCATCTCGCCGCGTAGCACGTTCCACAACTGCGGCAGCTCGTCCAGACACGTGCGCCGCAGCACCCGGCCAAGGCGCGTCACGCGCGGGTCGCGTGCCGACTTGTGATGCCGGCGGCGCTCACCCAGCCCGGGCGGCGGTACGGCCAGGCATCGCCGGCGCTCCTGGCGCATCGTCCGGAACTTCACCATCTGGAACGGTTGCCCGCCGCGGCCGACGCGTGTTTGCCAGAACAGGAGTGGGCCGCGCGAATCGATCAGCACGGCGATCGCAATGGCGAGCAGCAGCCATGACAGCCCGATCAGCAGCCCGGCGGATAGGACGATGTCGAGCGTGCGCTTGGCGACCCGGTACGTGCGTCTGCCGACCGGCCGGACCAGGAGCTCAACCTCATTGCCCAGCTCGACCAGAGCCGCACCGGCACCGAGATCCAACCCGGCCACGCTCTGCTCGCCGTGGCCAATCAGCGTAGCCAAGGCGTGAGCCACGTGCAGAGGATGCTGGGGTCCATCTGAGGTTTCGGTCTGCAACCCAATCGCGGCCGGGTTTGTGATCCGCAACGTGTGGGGCTGTTACTTGGAAGGCACTCCGCGTACCGTGATCCGTAACGGCTGCTACGTTTGCACAGCAGGTTCGAGACAGAAAACTCGCTTCGAACTTACTTTTCGTAACACCAAGCAGCCGCGTTTTTTAAATGGCCGCTCGGGAGAGCGTTACCTGAAGTTCGAACTCCGTTTACGCAACCGGGCTCCCCTTGGAGGAACACTCGGCTCTCGCCGCCTGGATGCTTCCGCCCAAGAAATGCTGGGAAGCATTTAGAGGCGACGCTGCCGCGCCGGCGGATCCCCCCGTGAATAGGTCGGCTCTCGCCGCCGTACCAGCGAGGCTGCCGCACAATGGTTCTCGTGCGGGGGAAGTGCGGCTCTTGCCGCCGTAGTGGCGACGCTGCCGCACGGGGTGTCCTCCGGAGAATGCTCGGCGCTCACCGCCGTAGAGGCGAGGCTGCCGCACGGGGTCCGCTCCGCGGGGAATACTCGGCTCCCACTGTCGTACAGGGCGACGCTACCGGGCGCGGGGTCGGTCTGGTGCGGGGGAATGATCGGCACTCGCCGATGTCTCCCCGGGTCAGCGTCAGGGCGTGACGAGATAGCCGACCGCCGGATCGTTCTCCGACGGTGGCGCCTCGACCTGGTTCGGTGCCCCCAGTGACAGCGTCAGGTGGTAGGGAGTCTCCGCATCGAACTCACGGGCCGGGTCGACATGCACGTACAGCATGTACGTGCCGGTCGGCAGCGCCTGGTCGATGATCTCGGACGTAGTGCCCTCCTGTACCGACTGGACGACGATACCGCCGGTGCCGTCGACCAGGTACAGGTCGTAGTCGGCAGGCAGGTCCGTCAGCGAAGCCACGAGGCGCGTCGACGCACCGGTCAGCATGACCTGATAGCCGTTCGTGGCGCCGGCGTCACGCAGGTAGCCAGTGGCCAGCATGCCATCAGCGATCCGGCAGTAGGTCAGGGCTTCGTCGCCGCAGCCGGGTAGCGTCGCCGGCCCCGCGGTCGCGGGCGGGTTGAGTTCAGGCCCGATCCACTCAAGGAGCAGGCCGTCCTCCAGCGCCCAGTGGTGCAGGCCATCGGGCCCGGCGGCGAAGCCGACCTCGCCGGTTTCGCAGATCAGGTAGGCCAGCCCGGTGGTCGTCAGCTGCACGGTATCGCAGGTGTCCGGCAGGCTGTGCTCGCTTTCGATGGATTCGCCCATGATCGGACCGAGCTGGGCCTGGAGCACGGCGAAATCCAGGCCAAAGCTGAGCCCGGCGGGCGCGTCGGCCACGGGCGGCGGAAGCGTCGCTGAAGCCGGCGCGGGGGCCACAGCGGGAATCGAAGGCGGGACGAATGGTGTCTTGGGGAGCGTGGGACCGAAGACGAGGGGCGCAGCGGACAGCGAAGGCGACTGGGACCGCGGCGACTGAGAGTGCCTCGACTGCGCCGCGACCGGGCTCGACGGCGAGGGCGCGCTTGTGACAGCAGCCGGGTTAGCGAGCGTGCCAGCTGGCGTGGTCGTGTCATTCGCGGTGCTGTTTGGGGCGGTCGTGTTGTTTGTGGCCGTGGTGCCATTTGCGGCCGTCGTGGCATTTGCCAGCGAGGTGCTGTTTGCGGTCGTCGTGCTGTATCCGCCGGTCGTGCCATATGCGCCGGTCGTGCCGTATCCCGCCGTCGTATTGTTTGCGGCCGTAGTCCCGGCCGTAGTCCCGTTTGTAGCCGGCGCACCGTTTGTGGCCGGCGTGTTATTTGCGGGCGGCGTGTTGTTTGCGGCCGGCGTGTTGTTTGCGGCCGGCGTGTTGTTTGCGGGCGGCGTGTTGTTTGCGGGCGGCGTGTTGTTTGTGGCCGGCGTGTTGTTTGTGGCCGACGTGTTGTTTGCGGGCGGCGTGTTGTTTGCGGGCGGCGTGTTGTTTGCGGGCGGCGCGTTGTTTGCGGGCGGCGTGTTGTTTGCGGCCGGGGGTGCGGGAGGTGGCGCGGGCGGTACGCGGTTGGCCTGTCCCGGCGGAGGCGCGCCACCCAGCCCGGGCGGCAGCCTGTTGGCCTGTCCCGGCGGAGGCGCGCTGCCCACCCCGGGCGGCAGCCTGTTGGCCTGTCCCGGCGGAGGCGCGCTGCCCACTCCGGGCGGCAGCCTGTTGGCTTGCCCCGGCGGAAGGGCGCCGCCCAGCCCGGGCGGAAGCTTGTTGGCTAGACCCGGCGGAAGCCCGCTGGCCGCGTGCGCCGCTGGCGGGGTCGCGCGCACACCGACCGCCAGGGCAGAGGCAGGAAGGCTGGCGGCGACCACGACCAGACTTAGCAGCCCGGAGGCTGTGCTCCTGAGGACAAGACGGCTATGGCTGGGGTGCATGCCAGGGCCTTTCGGGTGGGGTGAAGGGAGACTTGGTCGGCGTGGGCGGCGCGACGACGGCTGCCGGCGCTACGGCGCGCGTCGTCCGAGGACGAGTCGGCGGGGCGGCCGGCGGAGGAGGCGGTGGTGCCGGCGCGCGCACGGACGGCGCCGGGCGTGGGGCCGGCAGGGCCGCGACCGCTGCCGGCGCGGGTGCCGTGGCGAGCGCGCCAGCCACGTCCACCTCGGGTTCTGGCGACAGCGCGGCGGCACCGTGGGCCTCCGGCGGCGCGACGGCCACCTCTACCGCAACCTCGGGGGCGGCAGCCACTGCCTCCCTGTCGAGTCTGTACAGCCGGGCGGCGGCAGCCACTCCGGTGGCTACGTTGGGCTCGGGGGCGGCAGCTACTGCTGTCGGTGCTTCGCGCTCGGGGGCGGCAGCCACTGCCTCCCTGTCGAGTCTGTAGAGCCGGGCGGCGGCAGCCACTCCAGTCGTTACCTCGGGCTCGGGGAGGGCAGCCACTGCCGCCTGTGCTTCGGGCTCGGGGGCGGCAGCCACTCCTGCCTC
>VBGG01000084.1:9141-13230 GCA_005883405.1 Chloroflexota bacterium
ACTGCCTCCCTGTCGAGTCTGTAGAGCCGGGCGGCGGCAGCCACTCCAGTCGTTACCTCGGGCTCGGGGACGGCAGCCACTGCCGCCTGTGCTTCGGGCTCGGGGGCGGCAGCCACTCCTGCCTCTCTGTCAAGTCTGTAGAGCCGGGCGGCGGCAGCCACTCCTGCCTGTGCTTCGGGCTCGGGCGCGGCAGCCACGCCTGTCGTCAGGTCGGGCGCAGCCTCGGCAGCCACGGCTGTCTCTGCTTCGGGCTCGGAGGCGGCGACCGGCACCGCCGGAGTCGCGGCGGGCTGCGCGGTTGCCGCCGCAACGGGCAGGTCGAGCGCGCCGCTGAGGCTCGGGCGGATCCCCGACGCACTGCTCGGCAGCTCGCCGCCCGCGGCCGGGCGAGGGGTGGGCACCACCCAGACGAACGGCGTGCCAGCCGCGCTTGGCGCCGCTGGCCCTGACCCCGGCAGGGACGTGGGACCGGCCGTCAGGAGGGCCACCAGCCCGCCGACCAGCGCCGCGAGCACCGCTCCGCTGGCGAGTGCCGGCCACGCCGCGAACTCCAGTGAGCCCGACAGCATGTCCTGCAGACGGTCCGTGGTGCGGGTCATCGGCCGGCGTCCATCAACATCAACAAAGGACGGCGCGCGGGTCAGACGCAAAGATCGTGCCGCGCCGTCGCCTTCTTGGGATCGGGCTCTTCACCCTTGAGGTACCTCTCCGACAACGGCTGGCCGATCTGGAACTGTGTTAGCCCGAACTTCTGGTTCGGGATCGCCTTGGCCACCTGGAGCTGATCGAGTACCAGCGGCACCCAATCCTGCCACCAGGTCGACTTCGACTTGTTCCATTTGTCGTAGAACGACTGATATGGTGGGATCTGGCCCGGATGGCTGGTCGGACTACCGCTGATCGAGTCCTTCCAGATGCCGTCGTTGAACGTCAGCGACTTCATGTACTCGGCGGCTTTTTCTTTGTTCTGCCGGTACTTGAACAGGCAGGCGCCCGTCGTCCAGAAGACGGTCGCCCCCTCACCACCTGTCGCCTTGGGTAGGGTCCCAGGAACGCGGCCGAAAACGTGCAGAACGCCTCGAAATCTCGGTGGCTGCGTTCCTAGGACAACTGTCACAAGAAGTTCGGCCGACTGCGACTTGCAGCGAAAAGCGGCTTGTCGGCCGAACTTCTAGAGCACCGAGTTCGCCCAGCGGCCACCGATGGTCTGGGACTGGTCGGGGCGCGATACAGCCGCGCACAACCTGGCACTTCTGGCGTACGACCTCAACGATGTGCGGACCGTTGTCTTCTCCCACGGCCACGCCGACCATCACAGCGGGCTGGAGGGCATCACGCGCGGCTTGGGTCGGAGCAGACTGCCGCTGGTGTTACACCCCCCGCTCGAACATGCCCGGAGGCTCACGGTGACGGAGCACGTGCACGCATTCGTCGGCGGCATGCACCTGACCGGCGGGCTCTTCGAGCAGATCATCCCGCGCACCATCGAGGCACTGAATGTCATCGCCCCTGACGTGGTGGTGCCCGGCAACTGTACTGGCTGGAAGGCCGTAAACACGATCGTGGGCCGGCTGCCGCGAGCGTACATCCAGAGCAATGTCGGCACGCGTCTCCACTTCGCCGGCGCGCCGGCTGAAGAGACGATCGCCAGAGGATCAGTGAGCGACCCAGCCGCCGTCGACCACCAGCGCGTGTCCGTTCAGGTAGTCGGACTCGGCTGACGCGAGGAAGACCGCGACACGCGCCACGTCTTCGGGGGTACCGCGCGAGCCGAGCGGCACGATGTCGCGGAGTCGCTCGGGCGAGGCGGTCCCAACACCGCGCTGCATGTCCGGAGCGCTCGCGCCGAGGATCTCGCGCGAGGTCTCCCGTAGCCGCGTCGCGATGGAGCCTGGGCAGATCGCGTTCGTGCGGACTCCAGCTGGACCGTACTCACACGCGACCTGTCGCGTCAGGCCGACGACGGCGTGCTTCGAGCTGGTGTACGCCAGACCGCCGCCCTGCGCAACGAGTCCGGCCACCGAGCTGATGTTGACGATCTTGCCGTAGCCGGCGGGCACCATTTCGGCCAGCGCTCGCTTGCAGCCGAAGAAGGTCCCACGCAGGTTGATCGCCAGCACCGCGTCGAACAGCTCCGGCGACGTCTCGAGACAGGTGGCGTAGCCGTCCAGGACACCCGCGTTATTGACCATGATGTCGAGCCGGCCAAAGCGTGCCACCGTGTCGCCGATCAGGCGGTCCATATCCTCCCAGCTTCGGACATCGGTACGCACGAACAGCGCCCGGCCGCCATCTGCCTGAATGCTTCCGGCGGCCAATGCGCCGCGCTCTTCCGAATACTCGCCAATGGCCACCGCCGCCCCCTCTGCTGCAAAGGCGGCGGCAGTGGCCAGCCCATTACCCGAACCCGCACCAGTAATGATCGCGACCCGTCCATCCAGTCGTCCCACACCGAGGCAGTCTACCCGGGGCGCTGTTCGAGGGCACTGACCAACACGACCCGACGGCGCTCGCACGCCTCGGGCTGCTAGAGTGGCCGCATGCGTCCGCCGTCCACGATGCGACCACCGCGCGTGGAGATTCCTGGCGACGTCTGGTACGGTGGCCAGCTGTCACCATTCCTGGCGGGTCTCGCGTTGGCGCACGGGCCCATATTCACCTTTGTGCCCGAAGCAGGCCCGCACACCCACCAGGAGGTTGTGTACCTCGTCGGGCCTGAGGCGAATCGCTTCGTCTTGCTCACCCATCGCGAGCACTTCAGCCACGACCTGGGTTGGACCCCGGTGATCGGCGACACACTCGGACGCGGGTTGTTGAATATGGACCCGCCCGAGCACACCCGACATCGGGCGCTGATGAATCCGGCCTTCACCGCCGCGTTCATGGACCGCTACCTGCCTCTCATGCAGCGGGTCATCGCCGAGCGGACTCGCCACTGGCTGACTTCCGACAGCGTGGATCTGCTTTCTGAAGCGCGCGAGATCACGTTCGATGTTGCAGCGGCAGCCCTTGTCGGCTTCGATACCGGTGCGCAGGTGGATTGGCTGCGAGAGCGTTTCTATGCACTCCTCCACCTGCCCGACACTGAGGAGGACGAATGGGAGATCATCGTCCAGCGGCAGCTGCAGATCCGCGACGAGCTCCAGCGGATGCTCCTGGCGCTCATAGATGCCCGTCGCCGGGCGGCGCCGAGCGAGCAGCCTGGCGACGTGCTGGGCATGCTGGTGCGCGCCCGCGACGAACAAGGCCAGCCGCTCACCGACGAGCAGCTTCTGGCCCACGTGAACATTCTCCTCGTCGCCGGCCACGAGACCACCACCACGCTTGGAGCATGGCTCCTGTACCTGCTCGCCACTCACGCGGAGTACGGTGCGCGGGTGGATCAGGAGCTCGCCACCAGACTCGGAGGACCTGAGGTACCCCTCACCAGCGAGACGGTGCGCAGCCTCCCGCTACTGGCCAGCGCCGTCCGCGAGGCGGGGCGACTGCAATCGCCGGTACAGCTGCTGCCGCGAGGCGTCGTTTCGCCGTTTGACTTCGATGGTTACTCCGTGTCCGCCGGGACACCCGTGTTTCTGGCTATCGCCGCGGGCCACCGGCTGCCGACCGTGTTCGCGGAGCCTGACAGGTTCGATCCGGATCGCTTTCTGCCGCCGCGGGAAGAGGACAAACGGCACCCGTACGCGCTGGCCACCTTCGGCGGCGGACCACGCATCTGCCTGGGCATCAACTTCGCCCACGTCGAGGCGATGGCCCTGGCGGCGCACGTTCGCCGCGCTTTGCGTCTGGAGCCCTTCCCGGACGTCGCTATCGAACAGATCGGTGGCATCGTGCAGACGCTGCCACACGGAATCCGCGTGCGCGTTCGGCCCCTGGCCTGAGAGCCACCCTCGGCCGGCGGAAGGGAGCCCTGTGCAGCAGCGGCCACCGGTCCGCGGCGCGCGCGCGGTCCGCTTCGACCAGTCGATCACACAGCACCGGCCGCGGCGCGCAGCACGGTGTTGCCGCCGAGTCCCTGGAGTGGCGTCATGGTGTGAATCGCATCGCCCAGCAGCGTCACATTCGTCGTGCGCCACGGGGCAACCGGCC
>VBGG01000525.1 GCA_005883405.1 Chloroflexota bacterium
GGGCGCCACATGCGGTAGATATCGCGGACCTCGTCGGGGATTTCGACGGTCTTGTCCTGCGAGACCTCCTGTGCGATCAGCGCCATCGGGAACAGCGGCGCCAGGTCGGCGGGGCCGACGGGCTGCCCTGTTCCTGGATGCAGCACCGGCGCCGGAGGCCGCGGCAGATGAGAGACGACGTTGTACCAGTGGGTCGGGATCTCGTGTTCGTCGAGGACGATCTTGGTGAACGACTCCGAGGCGGGCATGGCGAAATAGTAGTGCCCCATCTCCCTCTGGGAGAGGGCTGGGGTGAGGGGTGCGTATGAGATCAAACGTTTGGGACGATACGCACCCCTCACCCGCGCTGCGCGCGGCCTCTCCCAGAGGGAGAGGCGACTTTATGCGCGTCAGGCGGCGTGCAGCACTGACGCCGTGATATGCGGCACGCTGTCCTTGGTCAGCGGCATGATCAGCGCGGCCGCGCTGGATGGGTGCGCGCGCAGCAGGCGCTCCAGGCGTGGAGTCAGGCCCGGATCGATCAGCACAACATCAGGCATGACGCTGGTCGCCACACGCAGGCACCCCTTCGCGCTGTGGGTGACGTAGACCACGTTGCCCTCCCGCCGCAGCCGCGCCGCCACCTCGTCGGCAAATGACGAGGAGAGGCTGGCGACGACAATGAGCGGGATGGTTCGGTTCATGAGGTTCTGCTTCAGGCCGCCTGCTGTCCTTCGCGGCGTACCGCGGCACGACGCGCGCGAGGCGGCACGATCGTCAACCGACGGCACATCATGCACAACAGCACGGCGGCGCGATCTGCGTAGCTGCGGGGCGTAAACCAGCGGACATTACCTGAGGCGCAGTAGTGACACTTCAACATGCTTTCAACTCTCGGCAGGGAGGTACGCCGGACGGGCCCGTTTGGATGCCTGACGCACTTCCCCACGTGTTCTTCCCTAAAGCAGATGACGTGCCACGCGACTTCACAGTTGCGGGTTTTTTGTTACCGGATCATGACGAACGCCACTAACGCTACAATTTGCGCCAAAAGGTCCCGGCGACCCGGTAACGTTGCCGAGTCGACCAGTTGAGAATGCATGAATGAGCGCTCCCGCAGGGTTGTCCTGCTGATTGACTACGATAATTTGCAGATCTGCGCATCGCGCGACACGCCAGGCCGCGATCTGCAGCTGACACCCGTCGTGCAGCTCGCGCAGCGCTACGGCACGGTGATCCTGGCCCGCGCGTATGCCGAGTGGAACCTGTCCACGGAGCGACTCGCCGTGTACAAAGCCGGCATCGAGCCCGCCTTCGCGCCCGTGCTGCGCACCGAGAGTGACCGCTCGGGCAAGAGCCTGGCCGACACCGTCATGGTCGCCGAGGGCATGGACATGTTGTGGACGCTGTCACCCGAGGTGGTCGTGCTGGCGACCAGCGACAAGGACTTGATCCCCCTGGTGCGCGTGGCCAAGCAGCGCGGCTCGTACGTCGTGGTGCTCGGCTCGGATTTCACGGCCATTCCGTTGCGAGAAATGGCCGACGAGCACGTGACCTACCGCCAGCTGGTCACCGACGCCACCGGACGCTTCGCGACGGAGGCCGGCCCGGGCCGCCAACCCGCGGCCCTACCCGAGCCGTCGCGTCGACGCCGCGACCGCAATGGTCGCGAACGAGCAGCCGCCGCAACACCGGCCGCTGCGCCCGCACCGGCGCGTGCCGAGCGCGAGCCAGCCGCCCCAACCGCCGCAAGCGCGACCGCCGAAGCAGTCGCCCCGGTGACCGCTGGCGCGGCGGGCGAAAGCGAGGCGCAGGCGGGCGGGCGCCGTCGCCGGCGCCGAGGCAGCCGCCGTCGCATGGAGCGTCTGGGCGCAACTGGCGAGCCGTCCGTCGCGGGCGAGCCGGGCGAAACCGCCGAAGACCCAGAAACCGAAATGGAGATCACGCCGACGACGAGCGCCGACGTCGCCCAGGCAAGTGGTGCGACGGTGGAGTCCGCCCAAGAAGCCGAAGTGGCGCCCGAATCCGCCGAGCCGCCGGCGCCCGAGGCGGTCGAAGCGCCAGCCGCGCCGCGCGAGCGTCGCCGACGCACTCGTCGCACAACGGCGGCGACAGAAGTCGCGGCAGCCGCCGAACCCGCGGTTGCCGCGACTGACGAGTCCGCGGACGAGGTCACGCCGCCTCCGCCTGCTGAGGCGCCGCTACCCTCGGCTGACCTGCTGCCTGCAGCCGAGCCCGCGACCAACGGCGAGGATGCGGCTGCCCGCAAGCCGCGAGCTCGACGGGTCGCCAGCGCGTCCCGCGGCCGCTCTCGACGGGTCTAGCCGCTAGCTGTCAGCCGCCGCGCGTTGCCGTTGGGCACGAGCGCCACCAGCGGCACGCCGTGTGTCGGGTGCGCCGATAGCACCACCCGCTGGCCGAACGCCTCGAGCAGCAGTGGCGCGGTGAGGACGGCCTCGGGCGAGCCCTGGCTGACAAGTTGGCCGGCGCTGAGCAGCGCGACGCGGTCATAAAACAGCGCGGCGAGCTGCAGGTCGTGCACCGCCGTCAGAACGGCCAGACCGCGCTCGCGGCAGAGCCCACGCACCAATTCGAGCATGGCTACCTGGTGGTGGAGGTCGAGGTTTGCGGTCGGCTCATCCAGGAGCAGCACTCTGGCCTGCTGAGCCAGGGCGCGCGCCAGGATCACGCGCTGACGTTCACCGCCCGAGAGCTCGTCGAGGAACCGCTCCGCAAGATTCTCGACGCCGGCCGCCTCCAGCGCCCAGGTCACGGCCTGCCGATCGTGGAGCGTGGGCCCGAGCAGCAGGCGACTGTACGGGGTGCGTCCGAGGCTGACCATCTCGCGCACGAACAGGCCGTTTGGTATGGGGCCGTCCTGTGGAACGACGGCGATGTGGCGCGCGCGCTCGCGCGCGGTAAGCGCGGTGAGGTCGCGCCCGTCGAGCAAGGCGGTACCGGCGCTCGGCTGCAGCCCGCCCGAAGCGACCCGCAGCAACGTGGTTTTGCCCGATCCGTTGGGCCCGATGAGGGCAAGCATCTCGCCTGCGCCAACCTGCAGATCGACGTTGGCCAGCACGGGCTTGAGCGAGCTCGACCGGCCCGGGTACGTGGCCTCGATGCCGCGCAGCTCGAGCGCCGTCACAGTCGGTACTCGCGTCGCTCGCGCCGCAGCAGCCACAGGAAGAACGGTCCGCCGACGAACGCGGTGAGGATGCCAACTGGTACCTCGGTCGGCGGCAGGATCGCGCGAGCAAGCAGGTCAGCCAGCACCAGGAACGCAGCGCCGACCAGCGCCGCCGCCGGCAGCAGCCAGGTGTGGCGCGGGCCGACGATGGTGCGTGTGACGTGCGGTGCGAAGAGCCCGACGAAGCCGATCAGACCGCCGAGCGCCACCGCCGCGCCGGTCAGGATCGAGCCGAGCACGATGACCAGACGCTTGTCGCTTTCGACCGCGATACCGAGCTGCTGGGCAGATTCCTCGCCGAGGCTGAGCGCGTCCAGGCTATGGCGAAGCAACCAGCCGCCGCCGAGCGCCACCCCCACCATGATCAGGGCCAGGCCGAGCTGGCTCCACTGTGTGACCGAGATGCCGCCCAACAGCCAGCCGTACACGCGCGGCAGGTTCAATTGCAGCCGGTCGTTCAGGATCAGCAGGAACGACACCGCATAGCCCATGATCGCGCTGACAGCGAAGCCGGCCAGCAGCAACGTCACGATCGGCGCCCGACCGCCAACGCGCGCCAGGGTGTAGACCAGCGACATCGCGATCAGGGCGCCGGCGAAGGCGAGGATCGGCACGGGACTGAAACCCAGGAACGTAAAACTTAGCGACAGCAGGAAGCCCAGCGCACCGCCCAGCGCCGCGCCGCCAGAGACACCGAGCGCGTAGGGGTCCGCCAATGGATTGCGCAGCAGGCCCTGGAACAGGACTCCCGCGCTTGCCAGCGCAGCGCCGACGATGGCCGCGCCGGCGACGCGCGGCAGGCGGATGGCGAAGAAAATCGCCTCGTCCTGGGGTCGCCAGGTGGGCTCGAACCGCGGGCCAAACAGGTGGTTGAGCGTCATTCGCACCAGATCGTCTGGCCTGAGCTGGACCGCGCCAAAAGCCGCCGCGAACAGCAGTGACGCGACCAGCAGAACACTGAGCCCACCCAGCACGAGCGGGCCCGGCCGGCGGCGAGCGGCACGTGCTGCCATCTACAGTGAGATCCGCCTCTCCCTCTGGGAGTGGATTAAACCGCGCGCAGCGCCGGTGAGGGGTGCGTATCTTCCCAGACGTTTGATCTCGTACCCACCCCTCACCCCAGCCCTCTCCCAGAGGGAGAGGGAGTTGAAACGGTCGGGATGAAGCAAGCGCGCCAGGTCCTCCAGGCCCTGGATCAGCCGCGGGCCCGGTGTGGAGTACAGCTGGCCCGAGACGGGATAGATGGCGTCGTTCGCCACGGCGGTCACCACATCCCAGCCAGGGCGCGCGGCGACCATCTCCGGCGTCTGAGGGTTGAACGGCAAGTCAGCGTCGGTCAGGATGATCACTTCCGGGTCGCGCTGGACGATCGTCTCTGCGCCGACCTGCCCGACATCGCCTGGCAGGTCGCCGAAGATATTCGTGCCACCCGCGAGATCGATCAACTCGCCGTAGAACCCCTTTGGTCCAGCCACGAACGGCTTGTCGGGCTCGGAGGCATCCAGCTCCTCGTAGACCCGCGGCCGAGGTGCGTCGGCCACCGCCGCGATGACCGCGTCGCGCCGATCAAGCATGTCCGCGGCGATCGCATCGGCCGCGTCCGACGCGCCGTACAGTTTGCCGAGCGCCTGGATCGTGTGCACCGTGGCGTCGAAGTCCTTCGGAAACAGCTTCAGCACAGGAATGCCCTGGCGACGGATCTGCGCCAGATCCTCGTCGCGTTCGGCGAGGCTCAGCACCACGTCAGGCTTGAGCCCGACGATGGTTTCAACCGACGGGCTGGGGTAGGTCGTCAGGCGTGGCTGAACGCTTTTGGCCTCGGGTGGGAACTCGGAGTAGGTGTCGACGGCGATCAGGCGGCTGCCTGCGCCGAGCGCGAAGGTTATCTCGGTCAGCCCAGGATTGAGAGTCACGATGCGCAGTGGAGGCGCGGCGAAGGTCGCGCTGATGCCGCTGTCGTCAGTAAGCGTCAGCGGGAACGGACTGGCTTGTGCCCGGGCGACATACGCTGCTTGCGTAGGGAACAGGAGCAGCGCGACGAGGGCACAGCACAACGCGGAACGCGCAACGCGCAACGCGCAACACATCGGTGAGATCTTGCGGAAAGACCGTGACGAGAGCATCGGGGACCTCCTCGGGTCGCTGAGGCTGGCTCTAACCGCTGGCCCCGGCGAGAGAAGGAGAAGGTCTGGATGCCCTGCTCCTCTCGCTCGGAGGCGCGCGGTGCGGGCGACGGCGGGCATTCTGGCTTGGCGAATTCGCCTCACAGTTGCGGGACAGCGCCGGTCTCGCACCGGACTTCCCCCGACACGTCACTCAGTTCGAGTTGCGGCTCCAGTATACGGCGGAGGCGGCCAGAGCGATGAGCGCGACAAACGCGGTGGCGCTCACGATCAGACCGGCCGGGAGGGCCACCGATTCGTAGCGGAGCTCCACGTCGTGCTCGCCACTGGGGACAGCGACGGCGGGCAAGGCGTGGTCGGCTATGTACAGCCTCGTCGCCAGGCCATCGAGCGACACTCGCCAGGCGGGGTAGTACACCTCGCTCAGCACGATCATCGCCGTGGCCTGTGAGGTCACGCGCAACTGAATGCGATCCGGCGCGTCGCTGACGATCTGTACGGCATCGCGGCTCGCGTCGTCGGGTGCTGCAAGGAACGGGGGTGCCTCCTCGAGGACGGCTACCTCGCGAAGATCGACAGAGCCCGCCGCGAGCACGCCCGCCGCCGCGCCGGGCGCGACCTGCTGGGCAGCGTGTACGAGCCAGGCGCGTGGCAGCGCCGACGGGTTCTCGAGCACGCTTACGCGCTCGTCCTGGTACACCGTCCGCATGGACGGGTCCAATGCCGGCGCGATCTCGTCTGAGGCAGTGACAGCCGGCACCAGTACATAACGGACGTTGAGCACGTCGAGCAGGCGTGAGTGCAAGCCGGTATCGAAGACGTCCGCGTGATGATAGTTCTGGCTGTGCCCGTTCAGGACGGCGATGAAGTCGTCGTATCGCGCCACGTGGATCGGGTTATAGCCCTGGATGTCCTCGAGACCGGTCACAAGCGCGCGGTTGTTGACCTGCAGCGCGGTGATGTTCGGATCGGCCCAGCGCAGCGTGTACGGCATGGGCCCGCCATACACGTGTTGCGCGTAGCCGAAGTAACGGAAGCGATCGGTTGCCGCCTTCGATTGCAGGAAGAGAGCGGCGCCCGACGGCGCGTAATAGGCACCGAGGTCCGTCGCAAGGAACGGATAGTCGCCGCCGCTGGCCAGCGACTCCGCCTCTTGAGCGGTCCACGCGGTGTGCAGGTCGACGGAGACCACGACGAGCACCAATGTCCCAACGAGCGCGTTGAGAAGGGGCCTGCCGGGCACCTTCAGGGCAGTCAGCGTCGCCGCGGCGAGGACCGCCGGCGCCAGGTAGAAGACGATCAGAGCCCGCTCTGGCGAGCGGGCGTGAATGCTCTCGAAGCCGGGCAACCACCCCATCAACGCGTGCAGCGGCGTTGGCTCGGCGCGCGCGAGCACCAGCACCACTACACCGAGCAGGGCGAAGTACGACACGCCGCGGCGGCGCCGCGCGACGAGTGGTGCGGCGACGGCCAACGCCAGAGCCGGCCAACCGACGTACGCGAAGCCGGGCTGCAGCAGCAGCCGCTGCCAGCCGTCGATGATGCCCCAGTCTGACCACGAGGTAAACAGCGAAACGCTGGCGCTCGGGTATCCGCCCGGCAGGTTCGACACCAGGTTGTACTCCAGCCTCGGCAGAAGGCCGGCCGCGGCGAGAGCCAGGCCGAACAGCAGCATGCCATTCAGGTGACGAGCAAAGCTGCGAACCCGCGCCGCGGGTGTGCCCACTGCCGCAAAGATCGTGCGGTAGCCGAGATAGCTACCCAGAACGAGCGCGGCGTAGTACGCGCCCTGTCCGACCCAGGCGCTCAGAATCTGGCTCAGCGACAGGCCTGCCACACCCCACCACGTGACTTGCACGCGCCAGCCAGCGCCTCGGATTGCTCGTTCGGCGCCAAGCAGCATGAGTGGTAGCCAGGCCGCGACGTCGGAATAGGCGAAACAGCACACGGCGTGGCCTTCGAGGAAGCCCGAGTGCGCGTAGATCGTGGCGGCCAGCAGTCCGCCGAAGATGCTTGCGCCCAGCAGGCGCGTGAAGGCGTACATCCCCAGTCCCGCGAGCGCGACGTGGAACACCACGTGAGCCTTGCCGGCCGCCTCCAGAGGCAGCGCTGTGAACGCGAGCATGGCGGGCAAGTACATCCAGCCTGATTCCGGATCGGCCGCGAAGGGTGTTCCCGAGAACTGATGCGGGTTCCAGACAGGGAGGCGCCCCGCCCGCAGCTGCTCGCCCAGGAATCCGTACCAGGGATAAAAGGCCGTCGCCGTGTCCATGCCGATGAGGCTCGGCCCGAAGATCCGCTCCCACTGGCTCGCGGCGGTCAACACCAGCAGTACCGCGACCGCCATCGTGTCGTGCCGCTGGATTACGCCAGAGCTCATCGCGCCGACGATGCCGTACCCGCCGCGGGCCGACGCTGCGCGAGACGCCGCAACGGCGCGGATGCCATCAGCCACTAACCGCAAGGGTCCCCTCGGGGGTTTGCGCTCGGCCGCCAGCGTGCGCGCCGCCGACGAGGATCGTCACAACGACAGGCCTGTGGCCGCACACTTCCAGTGGGTCCCCCATGGGGACAAACGGTTACTGCGTGGGAGCGGCGTCAAGCCGCACTGGTGCACGCAGGTTGGCGCCGCCGCCGAACTCGCGACCGTCGAGCTTCCACGGCGGCACTTCGATGCTGAGCGTGTAGTCGCCCGGCAGCAGGTCGCGCGGCAGCGGCACGTCCTGATTGACGCTGTTCGCGTCGTCAGACTTGACGTCGAGCGAGACTGGATCGGGCTGAACCACCGGCTGGTCGCCGCGCCCCAGCAGCTTCGTCCGCAGCTTGACCTGCGCGAAGCCCGCCGACTGGTTATTGACCATCAGATTCAGGTGCATCTGGTCGCCTACGTGGTAGCTGGGCTCCGCGCCCGTCACGAGCACCAGGAGGTCGTCACCCTCGTACTGCATGACGCGCCCCTCGGGCGTATCCAGCACCTGGGCGGCAGGCGGTGCGCACGCCGCGGCGACCAGGCCCGCGCCCGATACCAGGCTGGCCAGCCAGGCGCGACGGCCGAGTCGCGTGGTCGTGAGCCGTGAGTCGTGAGTCGTGAGTCGGTCCTTGAGTCGTGAGTAGTAGCGGCGTGAGA
>VBGG01000526.1 GCA_005883405.1 Chloroflexota bacterium
AAAGGTGCGGCGGATGATCGACGCGCTCGAGACCGGCCAGTCGCTGGCGCTGGTGAGTCTCGATGCCCAACCGCGCATCATCGCGCCCCCGACCAGCGACCGGGCTCAACTCCGCACGGCCCTGGACAGCCTCCAGCCGACGGCCCAATCGGCAAACCTTGCCGCGGCCCTGTCGATCGCCGGGTCGCTGGCGGAAGGCCACGCCGACGCTCAGGCGATCGTGGTCGGCGACGGCAGTATCGATCGAGCCCAGGCGGCTGGCGCGTTTCCCATTCCCCTGCGCTATGTCGCCGTCGGGTCCGCCAACGCGCCCAATCTCGCCGTCGCCGGCCTGGGTACACGCGTCGCCGATGGCCGGGTGAGCGCCCTGGCACGGATCGTCAACTACGGCCCAGAACCCGCAGCCGCCACGCTTGTCCTGAGCGTCGATGGAGCGCGCTTCGATGCGCGTTCGCTGACGATCGACGCAGGCGGCGCGGCCGACGCCGAGTGGGACGATCTGCCGCCGGCCGCCCACACCCTCCAGGCAAGCCTGGACCGGACCGACAGCCTGTCGCTCGACAACTCCGCCTGGGCCGTCATCGGCGGCGACCGCCCGACGCGGGTGCTCCTCGTCAGCGACGGCAACGTGTTCGTCGAGCGCGCGCTCGGCCTGCGGCCGCGAACCCAGGTGACGCGCATTGTCCCAGGCGACTTCATCCCCCAGAACCAGACGTTCGACCTGGTTGTGTTGGACGGTTCCGTGCCGGCGCAGCTGCCTGGCGGCGCCAGCGTCCTGCTGCTGCATCCACCGGCCAACAACGGCCTGGTCTCGGCAGGCCCGGACGTCGCCATCTCCAGCGTCGACGCCGCACGGCCAGACGACCCGCTGCTGACCGATGTCCCCACCATCGGAGTCCATGTGAGCCGTGCGCGACGTCTCGAGACCCCCGGCTGGGCCGACGCGGTGCTCGGCTCCCCAGAAACCCCTTTGCTCCTCGTCGGAGAGCAGTCTGGCCGACGCGTCGGCGTCATCGGCTTCGACATCCACCAGTCCGACTTGCCGCTCCAGCCCGGCTTTCCCGTGCTCATGCAGCACTTGCTGGATTGGCTCGTTCCCCGCACGAGCACCGCCACGCCGGTGGCGCAGGTGGGCGAGTCGGTTGCGCTGGCGCCGCTGCCCGAAGCTGTCAGCGTTGAGGTGGTCACATCTGGAGGACAGCGGACGCAGGTCGGTCCTCCGCTGCCCCCGCCGCCATTCAGCGGCACCGACACACCCGGTATCTATCAGGTCATTCAGCGCGACTCGGCCGGACGAGAGACGACCTCTTTCTTCGCCGTCAATTTCATCAACGCCCGCGAGTCGCAGCTCAAACCGGGTATCGAATCCGGCCCACCGGCGGTGGGTCCCAGGCGTGAACCGCTGAAGGCGCCCCAGGAGATCTGGGAAACGTTCGCAGCGATCGGCCTTGTGGTGCTGGCGATGGAGCTCGCATTGGCCTGGTGGCAGTTCGCGGTGCGCACCGCGCGTGCGCGGCTGGCTCTGGCGTTGCGGCTGACGATGGGCGCGTTGCTGGTGCTGGCGTTGCTCGGCGCGGGTGTGCCGCAGATCGTCGATCGGCAGGCCACGATCTTTGTGGCGGACGTTTCCGCCAGCGTTCGCGACGCGCGGCCGCTGGCGTCGGAGTTCATCGCCCAGGCGCTTGCTGCAAAGCGCGCCGACGACACGTACGCGGTGGTCGAAACGGCGCGGAGTCCGGCGGTCACGCAGGTGCTGTCGTCCACGCCTCACCCTGAGCCGCTGCCGGGGGATGACGCGCTTTTCCCGCGGTCGGACGCGACCGATCTCGCCGCCGGGTTGCGACTGGGGGCTGATCTGCTGCCGGCCGCCTACCGTCCACGCGAGGTGCTGCTCTCGGATGGGCAGGAGACCAACGGCGATGCGGTCGCGGCAGCGCGCTCGCTCCACGCCCGGGGCGTCGAGGTGGATGTCGTGCCGCTCCCAGCTGCCGGCGGACCCGAAGCGCTGGTCGAGACCGTGACCGCACCCTCCGTCGTCAACGAGGGCGAACGCTTCAGCATCGGCGTGCGCCTGGTGACGAACGTGGCGACCGACGCCAGGTTGCGCGTCTTCGTCAACGCCGAGCCGCTGGCCGAGCAGGCCGTCAGCCTCAGTCCAGGCAGCACCGACCTTACGTTCGGTGCCCAGGCGCCACAAGCCGGGCTGTTAGACGTTCACGCGACCCTCGAGGCCGACCAGGACACCCTGGCGCAGAACAACGAAGCGCGCGCGGTGGTCGAAGTCCAGGGCCCGCCGCGGGTGCTCATCGTCGAGCAGCGGCCCGGCGAAGCGGCGGTCATCGCGTCTGCGCTGTCCAGCACGGGCATGCGCCTCGAGACGCGCCCGGTCGCCGAGCTACCGGATCAGCTCGACGTGCTCGGAAGCTACGCCGCGGTCGTGCTCGCCGACGTATCGGCGCCGAGCCTCAGCGACGCGCAGCAGACCACCCTACGAGCCTACGTGCGCGACCTGGGCCGCGGGCTGCTCGCCATTGGCGGCGACACGAGCTTCGGCCAGGGCGAGTACATCGGCACGCCGCTGGATGATGCGCTGCCAGTCCGCTCCAGCGTGCGCTCGCACCGTGACCAGGGGCGGGTGGCGCTGCTGCTGGTCATCGACACCTCGGGCTCCATGGCTGACGACGTGTTCCGCGAAGGCACCACCAAGATCGAGATGGCCAAGCAGGCGGCGTTGCTGTCGGCGCAGCAGCTCACCCCGCGCGATCAGGTTGGAATTCTGACCTTCGATTCCTTCCAGCACTGGATCCTGCCCATGGCCAGCGTGCTCGGCATGCCGCCCACCGCGATCGAGGATCGCCTGGCACCGCTGATCGCCGACGGCGGGACCGACATCTTCCCGGGGCTCTCCACGGCGTTCGACGCGATCAAACTCTCCGACGCGCGCTACAAGCACATCATCCTGATGACCGATGGCATGTCGTGCTGCGGCGGAGATTACGCCGGGCTCGAGGACCGCATGCGCGGCGCGAACGTCACACTGTCGACCATCGCGGTCGGCGGCGATGCCGATCAGGCGCTGCTGACGCAGCTCGCACGCCAGGGCGATGGTCGGTATTACTTCGCCGAGCATGCGCGCGACATCCCACGGCTCATGACACGCGAGACGGAGCTCGCCACGCGCGGTCCGCTCGTCGAAGGCAACGTCACGCCGCGCCAGGTCAGCCCGGACCCGACGTTGAGCGCGGTCTCGGCTGGCGGGCTGCCAGCGCTGGGCGGCTACCTGGTCACTACGCCCAAGGACCTGGCGGAGGTGCTGCTCGTCTCGGATGCGGCCGACCCGTTGCTCGTGCGCTGGCAGTATGGACTGGGTCGCGCGGTGGCCTGGACCAGCGACATGCGTGGACGCTGGTCGCAGAGCTGGCTCGACTGGCCGGGCACGGCCCAGTTGTTCAGCGGGCTGGCCGGTTGGACGATCGCGCCCGCGCACGGGCCGCTGCGCCTGGCGGTCCGCGTCGACGGGGTATCCGGCCACGTGGCGGTCGATGAGACGACGCCGGCGACTGCGCCGGCACAGGTCCACGCGCACGTGGCGCAGCCTGGCGGCGATGCGCTGGAGTTCGACCTGGCCGCCTCGGGCCCGGGCCGCTACGAAGCCTCGTTCCCGGTCGCGGGCGCCGGCACCTACCTGGTGCGCGTCGATGCGCAGCGCGATGGCGCGTCGGTCGGCGTCGCCGAAGCCGGTCTGCCGGTGTCCTACCCGGCCGAGTTCCGCCAGGTGACTGCCGACACGCGGCGGCTCGAGCAGATCGCACGGGCGGGTGGCGGGCACGTGCTGACTTCGCCGGCGGCGGCATTCGCGGATGATCTCGCGCCGATCACGACGCCTCTGCCATTGCAGCGCGTGTTCCTGGTGATCGCGGCGATTTTGCTGCCGCTGGACGTCGCGCTGCGGCGGCTGCGGCTCTCGCCCGCCGATCTCGTGGACTGGCTCAGGCACCCGCACCGCGTTGCGCTCGGCCTGCCGCGCTGGGCGCCCGAGCTCCCGGCGCAGATGCCGGCCTGGGCGCCTGGCGCCTGGGCCGCGCGGCGAACGCCGCCACCCGCGTTGCGTCACGTTCCGCGCAGCGAGCCATCGTTCAGCTCGAACGTCACGCCCGGCCTGGCGCGCCAGACCGAAACCGATGGCGCAGCCGCCGATGACGACGCGCTCGGCGCTACCCTTCGCTGGCTGGCCGCGCGCCGCGGGACGCGCGGTGACGTGGGTTAGCGCACGACAGCGAGGGAGGTGCCGGAGCGGAATGGACAAAGTCATGGCCTCGCCGGCCGAAGCGGTCGCGGATCTAGCGCATGGCGCCTCGATCGCCGTTTCGGGCTTCGGCCTCTCGTCGGGCGTGCCGAACAGCCTGTTGGCCGCGGCGGTCGAGCAGGGCGCCAGGGACCTGTGCCTGGTCGCCAATGGCGCCGGCGGCGCCGCGGCGAAGCTCATCGAAAACAACCAGGTCTCACGCCTGATCGTCTCGTTCGTACAGCGACCCAACATCGAATCCGCCGCGGCGGTCAAAGCTGCCGCCGGTCAGATCCAGTTCGAGATGGTGCCGCAGGGCACGCTGGTCGAACGCCTGCGTGCCGGCGGCGCCGGTCTGGCTGGCGTGTACACACCCACCGCTGTCGGCACCCCGGTCGCCGAGGGCAAAGAGGTCCGCTTCTTCGACGGCAAGCCCTTCCTCTTTGAATCGGCAATTCGTGTCGACTACGCCTTCGTGACCGCCTATCGTGCCGACCGCCTTGGCAACTGCGAATTCCGCGGCAGCGCGCAGCACTTCAATCCGAGCTTTGCCAAAGGCGCGCGCATCGCTATCGTCGAAGTCGACGAGATCGTCGAGCCGGGTGAGATCGATCCCCATCGCGTCGGCCTGGCGGGGTGCTTCGTCGCCCGCGTGGTCAAACGCACCGTCCAGCCCGATCGCAGTGGTCTCGGGCGTTACCGACGTCCCTCCGATTCACCCCGCACGTACAACGGGAAGACCGCCTGGAGCCGCTCGCAAATGGCCGAGCGCGCCGCCGCCCTCCTCCCCGAGCACAGCTACGTCAATCTGGGCCTGGGCATCCCCACGCTCGTCGCCAATTACCTCGGCGGTCGCGACATCACGCTGCACGGTGAAAACGGCATCCTCGGCTATGGCGAGGCGATTCCTGAGGACGGCGGCGCGATCGACTACTACGTCCACGACGCGGGTGGAAACTACGTCACGCCCAGGCCTGGCCTGGCGTACTTCGACAGCGTCACGGCGTTCGAGATGGTACGTTCCGGCAAGATCGACGTGGTCGTGCTGGGCGCCTACCAGGTCGACGAAGCGGGCAACGTCGCCAACTGGAGCACACCCGAGCAAATCGGCGGTGGCATCGGCGGAGCGATGGACATGGTGGCCGGCGGTGGCACGGTGATGATCCTGATGGAACACCGCGACAGCCGTGATCGACCCAAGCTTGTTCGCTCGTGCAGCTATCCGCTGACCGGTGTTGGCTGTGTCGACATCGTCGTCACCGATCTCGCGGTCCTGCGACGGCGCGACGGTCACTTTGTGGTCGAGGACGTTGCGCCGGGCTTTTCAACCGACGAAGTGGTGGCCCTCACCGAAATGGACCTGCTGGCCGCACCGGCGTGCTGAACCGCGATATGCTCAGAACCTGCGCATCCTCACATGAGCGCCGTTGACGTCAATCAGGCTCCCGCGACGCTGGGCCGCGCACGTGTCCGGCCAGCCGCACCGGCCCGTGCGAGCGTCTGGCAGCGGATCTGGCGCGACCGGATCATGCTGCTGCTCATCTTGCCGGGCGTGCTCTACTTCATCCTCTTCCGCTATCTGCCGCTGCTCGGCAACGTCATCGCGTTCGAGGATTACCTGCCGTTCCTCGGCATCACCGAAAGCCCGTTCGTCGGCCTCGCCAACTTTCAATCGATGCTCAGCGCTCAGGCATTCTGGCAAGCCACGGCGAACACGATCATCATCGCCCTGCTGCAGATCATCTTTTACTTCCCGGCGCCGATCTGCCTGGCGCTGATGCTGCACGGGATCATCAGCACGCGGGTTCGCCGCATCATTCAGAACGTCGTCTATCTGCCCCACTTCATTTCGTGGGTGATCGTCGTCTCGCTGTGGCAGCAGGTGCTGGGTGGTTCGGGCATCTTCGTCCACACCTTGCGCGACCTCGGTTTGCCAGCCATCAACGTCATGACCGAACCAGGGCTCTTCAAACCGCTGGTGACCGCTCAGCTGATCTGGAGGGAAACCGGCTACGCCACCATCATTTACCTGGCGGCGCTGCTGAGCATCGACTCGGCGCTCTACGAGGCCGCGGTCGTCGACGGGGCCGGACGCTGGCAGCGATTGTGGAGCATTACCCTGCCGGGCCTGCTGAGCGTCACGGTGCTGTTGCTCATCCTGCGCCTGGGGCTGATCCTAACGGTGGGCTTCGAGCAGATTCTGCTCCAGCGCACCGCCGTCGGCCCGGCGGCGGGCGAGGTGCTGGACACGTACGTGTACTTCACCGGCATCGTCGGTGGTCAGTGGGGTATCACCGCTGCCGCGGGGCTGATCAAAGGCATCATCGGCACAGCGCTGGTGATCGGCGCCAACAAGCTCGCGCACCGGATGGGCCAAGAAGGGGTGTATTCGTGACCTCGATCACGAGGGTGGCCCCATGATCGACGCTGCCAGCGTCAACGAACGACCCGCCTGGCTGGAGCGCGAGAACCACCTCGAGCGCGTCGTCAAGATCGGCGTATTCGGCGTGGTCATCTTCGCGGTCGTCTATCCGTTCCTGAGCGTGCTGGCCACCAGCCTGGCCAGCGAGGTCGACGTGGTCAAGAACGGCGGTCTGGTCATCTGGCCCGAGCATCCGACGCTCAATGCCTACCGCACGATCTTCGCGGGCGGTGTGGTCACCCGCGCCATCACGGTGAGCATCGCTATCACCGCGATCGGCACGCTGCTGAGCATGGCGGCCACCATCGGCATGGCCTACGGACTGAGCCGCCAGGTCTGGGGCGGTAAGTACTTCCTGCTGCTGGCGCTGTTCACACTGCTGTTCACGCCGGGCATCATCCCCAACTACCTGGCGGTCAAGCAGTACGGGCTGCTCAACACGTACGCCTCGCTGATCCTGCCGGTGCTGGTGAGCGCCTTCAACCTGGTCGTGCTGCGGCAGTTCTTCATGAACATCCCGAGCGAGCTGCTCGACAGCGGGCGCATCGACGGCGCCAACGACTGGGACATCCTGCTGCGGATCGTGCTGCCCCTGTCCAAGGCCGTCGTGGCGGTGGTCGCGCTGTTCTACGCCGTCAGCTACTGGAACGACTTCTTCAACGCGCTGCTGTATCTGAATGACAGCTCGATGTGGCCGCTCCAGCTGATCGTGCGGCTGTACGTCGTGCAGGGCGCGCCGCTACCCGGCGCCGGTGACGTGGCCGGAGACACGCCACCGCTGCAGTCGATCCAGATGGCCGTGGTGGTCGTGGCCATGATCCCGATCCTGTTGGTCTATCCGTTCCTGCAGCGCTACTTCACCCGCGGCGTTCTCTCGGGCGCAATCAAAGGTTAGGACTAGACGGTCGGCTGCTCGGCCTCTAGCCGCCAATGTGCCGGCCACCGAACGGAACGCCTGTGGTGAAAGCTGCGTCTCGCCTCTGGCCGCGCAACCGCCCGCCCCCAATGGGTCCCCGCCGGGGAAACCTTCAGGCGCGAACGGCTTGTCTGGACCCAGCGGGATCGAATCTGGCGAGCGCGGGGAAGACCTTCTACCGGCACCAGGTCGTCGCCGGTGCGGCCCGTTTCGGGGATCACGTGGCGGCCTGAGCCCGGGGCTTCACTGCCGAAGACGGTGCGATCCACGCCGCGCTGTTTGATCGCCGCCTCCAGGAAGATGCTCTCGTAGGCGCAGGTATCGAAGAACAGATTGCGGGACAGGTCCTTCTGCGGCAGGTGCGGATCGGTCTTGTGGAAGCGATCCAGCCCGCCGCCACAGTGGCACACCACCACCTTCAGCTCGGGGAAACGCTCGAAGACGTCGCCGTGGCCGAGGAACTGCGTGGCCAGGTACTGCTCGGTGTAGAAGCCGAGCTGATAGTTGTGGGGCACGACGCGGAAGCGTCGATCCAGCGCATTGGTGCCGTGCACGATGATCGGGATGCTCAACTCCTGGCATTTCGCGTACAGCGGGTGCCAGTACGGCTCGTGCATACCCGGCGTGGTGCGTCGGCCAGCCGGATCGGGGCTGGCGTAGGTGGCGATGAAACCCAGGTCCTTAACGCACCGCTCGAGCTCACCGAGCACGTGCGTGGTATCCGGCGCATGGCTCAGCTGCGGCAGCTGCGCCGCGCCGACGAAGCGGTCCGGGAAGTCCTGGCACTGGATGTGGATGCAGTCGTTGACGAAGCGGCTCCAGTTCGGAATGAGGTGCTCCTCCATGAAGCCCATCGTGCGGAACGGCCGCGGTCCGATGATCTGGACGTCGATGTTGCGCTCGTCCATGTAGTCGACGTGCCGCTGGGATGCCTTCTTGAAGTCCTCCGGCGACAGACCCGGCGTCGGGCGACCACCCGGCTGCAACGGGTTCGCAAAGGGAGTGTTGGCCGCCATCATCATCATCAGGTAGTTGCTGGTCGCCTCTGGCGAGGACACGTGACCGTGAACATCGAGCACTTTTACGCCGTTGTACATATCGCCCTCTCCCTCTTTTAAGGATCGATGGAACCACACCCTCCGATATGCCAGAAGACCTCGCCGCCCCAGGATGCCCTTACCACGCGGAGGATCCAAAGGGGTCCCCTTTGAAGTCTCGCCCGCGAACGACCAGCGGAGGATCCGAAGGGATTCCGACCCCCCCTTTGAAGTCTCGCCCGCGGACGAGCAGCAGATGTCACCCTGCGGGCGGAGGATGCAAAGGGGTCCTCCCTTTTGAACTCTCGCCCGCGAACGAGCGGCACTAGAGGTCGTACTCGTGAAGGAGTGTGCCCGCGTTCGATCGTTGGTCTGAGAGAAGGTCCGAGCGAACCAGCTCGGGGAATGGCACGCCGTCACGAGACAGGCGCTCGCCGATCTCGTCCAGGGACAGGCCGCCCTGGCGCTGGCTGGGATTCAGCTTCGCCAGCTGGATGCCCTCGCC
>VBGG01000528.1 GCA_005883405.1 Chloroflexota bacterium
AAGCTCAGTATGACAGGCCGGATAGCTGGCTGACAAGAAAGCAAGTTGGTTGTGACGTGTCATTGGGGTGTATGAGGTGAGCCAGGGCCAGGAACGCGAGATCTACGCCGGACGCGTCGTCACGCTGCGCCTCAAGTACCTCGACCAGCCCGACGGCAGCCGTCGCCTGCGCGAGATCGTCGAGCATGCGCCGGGCGCGGCCGTGGTAGCGGTGGACGACCGCGGCCAGGTGCTGCTCGTGCGTCAGCCGCGGCCGGCGGTGGCGACACGGCTGCTCGAGCTGCCCGCCGGACTGGTCGACCCAGGCGAGCAGCCGATCGATTGCGCGCGGCGCGAGCTTGCCGAGGAGACGGGCTACGCAGCCCGCGAGCTCGAGCCGCTGGTCAGCTTCTACACCTCACCCGGCTTCTGCACCGAGCTCATCCACATCTTCGTCGCCCGCGGGCTCCACGAGATAACGGTCGACCACGATGAGGAGGAGGAGATCGAGCTGGTGCGCCTTCCGCTCGAGCAGGCCATCCGCCAGGTCATGGAATCCGAGCTCAGCGACGCCAAAACCATCGCCGGCCTGCTTGCCTACGCCCGCCGCATCGCGCGTCGGTGAACGCGGCAGGCTCACAAAATATCGAGCGGCCGCTCAACCATGGTTCTTTGGGGACGGAACGGATTGGCCTCGGGCCGAACCCGACCAAGCATCGCGTCGACGACCGTGCGCGAGCCCGCGGCGCTGGCCATGATGCCGTGGCCGCTGTAGCCGCAGTTCAGCACCAGCCCGCGCACGTCGCTGGGTCCGAGCAGCGGCCGGTGGTCTGGCGTATACGTGTACTGGCCGGCCTGTAGCACCCAGTACAGACTGCCCTCCTGCCAGACGGACTCCCAGATCGGACTCAGTCGCGCCAGGCTTCGCGGCGACCGCGGGTTGAGCAGCCCGAACGCGAAATCGACGCTGGTCGGCACGTTGTCCAGCGGCTCACCCGGCGGGGTCTGCGCCTCCGTCCACAACGCCAAGCAGCCGTTCAACCCGGGCCGCCAGTGCGCGGCCGTCTCCTCGTCGATGGTCATCGGCCCGTTCGCCGGTAGCGCCGGCAGGTCCGGAATCACCAGTTTCTGACGGATCGTCGGTCGCAGGTCCAACTGGAGTCCAGCAAGCGCCGCGACCGGCGCGGCGAATGGACCGGTGGCGATCACCGCGTGCTCGCAGGCGATCCTGCCATGTGGAGTGAGCACACCGGTGACCCGCTCGCCCTGAAGATCGAAGCCGACGGCTGGAGTATCCAGGCATACAGCAGCGCCACTCGCCCGGATGTAGCCAAGCGTCAGCCGCTTGGGGTCCAGCCAACCGTCACCGGCACGAAAGCGCGCCTGGATGATGTGCGGACTGAGATACGGGAAGCGGTAGCGCGCCTCATCCCCGCTGAGCAGCTCGACATCCGCAACGCCCCAGCCGTGCAGCGCGTCGACGAAGTGTCGCTGGTGGTGAGCGCCAGCATCGGTCAGCGCGCAGAACAGGTAGCCCTGCTTGCGAATGCACAGGTCGTAGCCCGGCAGCCCGGCGACGTCCGCAAAGCGATCGAACAGCTCGATGCCTTCGCGCACCAGCGCGATCTCTTCGGCATTGTCGAACTGCAATCGAAATGCGCCGGTGGACGCCGGCGTGGTGAGGGTGCACAGCGCCGGTCGCTTTTCGAGCAGCACCACGCGCAGTCCGGCCCGGCGCGCGAAGAAAGCGGTGGCCGCGCCGACGATCCCGCCGCCGATCACCACCACGTCCGCCGTCCGAGGCAGCTCAGGCGCGACCTGCACAGCTGGCCAACCCGTCATGCCGTGGCCTGCCAGGGGCCGTCAATTCGGACCGCTTCGCCCTCGCCCGGCCAGGGCGGCATGGTTACGATCACCAGCTCGAGCGGTTCCGAGCCCAGCGCACGAAACTGGAACGCCACACCCAGTGGAATGTTCAGCGACACGCCTCGCTCAATGTCCACCGTCTCCTCCGTCTCTGCCGATTGCCGCCACACCTGGCCGCGCCCTGCGATGCAAAACCACAGCTCCTCCACGGTGCGGTGTCGGACTGCCCGCGTGACCTGGCCTGGCGCCAGTTTGCAGTGCACCATGCTGCCACCGCGCGCCCGCGCCAGCACGCGGATCTCGGACCCATCGGGTGCCAGCACGTTGTAGGCGGGTCTGACACGCACCGTCTCCCACGTCACGGCTGGATTGTGGACCATCCAGGTGCGTTGTTCCGCGCAGCGAGCGACGGAGCGTTTGGGCGCCATTAAGGGCGTCGGCGGTGCAGCCCGAAGTATCCTCGCAAGCGGATCGTAACTTCACGTCCGACGAGGCCCATCATGCAATTCCTACTCCCGCGCGCCATTGCGTCTCTGAGCGCCGTGGCGGCGCTGCTCCTCGCTCAGACGGCGCCCGTGGCGGCCCAGTCCGCTGGTTGGCAGCCCGGGCCAGAC
>VBGG01000529.1 GCA_005883405.1 Chloroflexota bacterium
CTGTTCGAGGTGGTCGGCAAGGTCCACAACGACATCCTGCCCGCCCTCTCATTGTTGGCCATGACCTGGCTGCTCACGCGCACCCGTAAAAGCCTGAGCCTGCCCGCGCTGGTCGCCGGCGGTCTGGTCAAGATCACCGCCCTGGCGGCGGGCCCAGCCGCGGTTGTGTACGTGTGGCTGAAGACCGGTTGGCGCTCGGCGGTGATCGGCGCCGCCATCGCGCTTCTGCTCGCGATCGTGTGCTACGCCCCGTTCTGGGACGGCGCTGCCGCGCTGCGGCCGATCCTTGGCCAGACCAGCCGCGTCGTCTGGTCGCCGTCCAGTCTGCTGATCGTCGCCTCGGGACTGGTGTCGGGTGGGCCCCGCGAGGTGCTCGTGCGCGTCCTGCTCGGTCTCATCTGGGCCGCCGTCAGCGCCGTAGCTCTGCTCCGTGCGCGGCTCAATGCCCCGTCGGATGTGGCCGGGACCAGTGGCTGGCTGATGCTGGTCAGCTTGCTGCTGCTCACCAGCGCCGTGTTTGCCCACTACCTGGTGCCGGCCATAGCGCTCGCCGCGGCAAGCGCCGACGAGCGGCTTCAGCGGCTCGTGATGTGGCTCTCGATCGGTGCCCTGGCCGCCTACGCCGTGGAGCTCCTGAGCCTGGTGTTCGGATCCGCGTGGATCGGATCGGACACCTACAAGTTGATCGGCACGCTCAGCCTGCTCGGGCCGGCTGCGCTCGCGTGCTGCGTGCCATGGCGACGAGGCCGGCGGCCAGGCCCAGTATGAGCGCGCAGCTGCCAACCACATCCAGCGCCCTTCCCGACAGCCCGCCGGCGAACTCGTCCACACCGAGCACTGAGTTGACCATCGCTCCGAAGCCGATCGCCAGCAGTAGCGCGCGCAGACGCTCGTCAACTGCAATCGCGGCGAGCGCGACCGCGGGCATCAGGTAGTGTGAGTAAAACGCCATCGGCAGGCACAACGCCCACACCAGCAGCAACGCCATCGAGGCCCCCACCAGCGACGCTGACGCGGGCAGTTTGAGCAACAGGGCCACCGTCAACACCGTGCAGGCCAAGATCAGCAGCCAGTGCACGGCGGACAGGGCTGCAGAGCCAAGCC
This sequence comes from Chloroflexota bacterium, assembly GCA_005883405.1. Classification (GTDB taxonomy): domain Bacteria; phylum Chloroflexota; class UBA6077; order UBA6077; family CF-72; genus CF-72. The sequence goes on from VBGG01000529.1 coordinate 1,105, forward strand.
ACGGCCCGATCGCGAACACCAGCAGCGAGCCGACCGACCACTGGGTGTGGCTGCCCAGCACGAACAGCGTCGCCAATGTGCCCGGGCCGAACCAGAACGGCGCGTACAGCGCGCTGACCACCATGGCGCTACTCCGATCGCCAGCGCGCGCCATCGTCGGGACTTCAAGAGACCCACCGCGATGACCAGGCCGACGGGCGCCACCGACACTTTCACCAGTGTGCCCAGTGCGGCGGTAACCAGGCTCGAGCTGGCGCGTCCGCGCTGATGCAGCCAGACCGCGCCGAGGACGAAAGGCACGGTCAGCAGATCGTTGTGGAGGCGCAGCAGGCCCTCGACGAGCAACGCCGGGTTCCAGGCAAAAAACGCGAGGCTGAGCAGGCGAGTGCGACGATCGGCCAAGCGCCAGATGAGTGCCGCCGAAATGCCGAAGCAGACCGCCGCGAGCAGCTTCAAGCCGAGCAGATACTCATCCAGCGTGGTGGCCCACTGGACAAAGGCTCGCGTCAGCAGCCACCACACAGGTCCATAGGCGATGATGCTGTCCGCGTGGGCAAGGGCGTACGACCAGTCCTCGGGATGATCGGCGGGGAGCACGACGAACGGATTGCCAGCGTAAGCTACCCACAAGCGCTGGCGATTGACGTAGTCCAGCACGTCGCCGGTGCAGCACGGGTAGGTGGCGAGCGAAACCGCTGCGGGTAGCAGAATCAGCGCAACGGTGGCGAGTGTCATGCCTCCCGACATGCTGACGTGTGTCCGTCTGTCCCATGCCAAGCGCGCCAGCAGCGCGAATGGAATCAGCGACGGCAGTCCGAACATCACCGCCACGGCAAACGGAGCCGACCAGTCGCCGCTCGGCGTGGCGTTCACGTCGGACGGCGCTGGCGCGGCTGGCAGTTGTGTCCAAAGCTGACTGAAGGGCACCAGAAAGAACACCGCGATCAGCAACGCCTCGACCAGCGAGCCGACTACCAACCACGGCGGTAGCCCGCCCGCGCTGGGCCGATCAGGACGTGTCGCCATCTTTTGTAACCGTAGCGCCCTGGACTTGTTCTGTCCGCGACCCCGCTATGTGACGCGACGTATGTCTGGGGCGGTCCGATGGACTTCGCGTTGGTCAACGCTTTCGTGCGCAGCGAGGCGCCGCCAGCGCCGGACCCGTGGTTCGCGGACGAGTCGATCGCCTGCTACGCGCTCGGCTCTCTCGGTCCTGGTCGCTCGGGTCGTTGATGGCTCGGAGGCTGCAGCCAGATCACAAACCGCCGTGGTGCGGCCTCGGTCACGCCAGCCACGGCCAATCGAGCTTGAGCGAGACCGGAGACCACGACTAAAACTCGGAACTGCCCAGATGGAGGCCCTGCCAGCATTGTGAAGCTTTTCGATGGCCGCGCGGCTCGCGCTGAGCTCACCCGTCCAGACCTGGCGAACCCGCAACCCCGGAGCGCGGTGACCACCGGCGCCACGGCCGCGATCCGTCTCGTGGTGGCCTGGATCGGGGTGAGTCTGCCGCTGTTCTCAATGCTGGTTGCCCCACTGCCGATCTGGAGCGGCCAACCCACGCCCCGACCGGTGATGGACGACTCGGCGCCGACCCTCGGCTGGCTCGGCGCGCTGGTGACGGTCGGATTCGTTCTGTTCCTGTGCCTACCGTTTCAGCCATACAGGCTCGCGTTGGCGATGCTTGGGCGGGTCAGGGTTTCAACGCGGCTGCTGGTCGCGTTGACGGTGCTGGTAGCCGCCATAGGCGTGCTGACGTACCCCCGATTCGGCTCGGACATCTTCGACTACGCCGCGTATGAACGCCTGTGGGTGGTGTACGGCGAAAATCCGCTGCTGGGTGTGGTGGCCAGCCACCCTGGCGATTGGATCGCTCCGTTCGTCAACGTGCCCGATCGCACACCGGCCTACGGTCCGGTCTGGGCGCTGTTGACGTGGCCGATCGCACGTCTGGCAGGCGATTCCGCAGCCGGTATCGTCGCCGGTTACAAAGTGCTGTCACTGCTGGCGTATGCCGCGTGCTGCTGGCTCATCTGGGCCAGCGTTGACCCCGCTCGGCGGCAGCGGGCGCTGGTGCTGTTCGCGTGGAGCCCGCTGGTCATCTTCGAGGCGCTCGGCAAGGTCCACAACGACTCGCTCATGGCCGTCGGCATGCTGGCCATGGTCTGGCTCGCCAGCCGCCGTCAGGCACTCGGGGGCATGCTGGGGCTGGTCACCGGTGCCCTGGTCAAAGCGACGGCGCTCGTTGCGGCGCCGCCACTGGCGATGCGCGTATGGCGACAATCCGGGTGGCGCGGACTGGCGCCGCTGGTTCTGGCCGGATCGCTGGTTATCGCCCTGGTGTACATCCCGTTCTGGGCCGGTCTTCAGACGTTCGCACCGATCTGGCACCAGACGGCGGGTCTCGGTTGGTCGCTCGCGACGATCCTGACAGTCGCCGTCTCACCGCAGGGCAACGATGCCATGGCGACCGTCGTCCGCAGCGTCCTCGCCGTGGCCTGGGCAGGCGTTGCCTTGCTGATTCTCAGGAGTCGACGCGTCGAAACTGCGACTGAGCTCGCCGCCGCGACCGGCTGGCTGCTCATCGCCACGCTTCTGCTGCTCAC
>VBGG01000530.1 GCA_005883405.1 Chloroflexota bacterium
ACTGCGGTTTTTCCTCCACGGCGACCTTCTCGCCCGAGGTCAACCCCAAGGTCGTGTGGGCCAAGTTTCAGGCGTTGGCCGAAGGCGCACGATTGGCCAGCCAGCGGCTACAGCGAGCGAGCGGACATAAGATGGCGTAGCAGTCTTTCGAGCGTGGGGAGGCGCACAGCACTATGGCTACCGTCATTGATGAGCCGCAGACGGGCCGCTTTCGGAGCCCCTTTGAGATCGAGACGCCGCCTGGTGCGGAAGGCTGGCGTGAGATGTACCCGCCCTATCTGCTGTTCTCGGAGGAAAATCGCGCCTTCGAGGACAGCGTCTTCTGGATCTGGGACAGCATGCATCTGCCCGAGGTCGAGCTGCCGTTTGACACCCACACGCACGAGAACTGGATGCCGGCGTTCTCGGTGTCCAACTCGCGCGTGTTTGCGCTGCCGCCCTCGAACGGGGGCACGCAGCGCATGCTCAATGGCTATGAGTACGTCACGCTCACGCCGGTAACCGATCCGCGTGAGCTGGAGGCGCGCTCCACAGTGTTCGCCGCGCGGGCCGGCTACTACTACCAGAACTGGAACGAGCTGTTCGAGCGGTGGAAAGTCAAAGCCGAAAAGCTGATCGGGGACATGGCCGCGCTGGAAGTCGCCGAGCGGTTACCTGACCTCGAAAGCGACGAATTCTTTCGAGCGCATCCGGCGGCGAACAGCGGCCAATTCCTGCTGCGTGCCTACGACACGCTGATGCAGATGGACATCACCGCGTGGACGTACCACTTCGAGATGCTGAACATCGGCTATGCCGCGTATCTCAACCTGTTCATGTTCTGTCGCCAGGCGTTCCCGGGCATTACTGATCAGACGCTGGCGCACATGCTGAGCGGCACCGAGACGATGTACATGCGGCCGGATGCCGAGCTGCGCAAGCTGGCCAGACTGGCCATCGATCTCGGCATTGGCCAACGCGTCGCGTCGTCCGCTGATCCGCAGCAGGTCATCGCCGCGCTGCGATCGGACCCAGCTGGACAGCAGTGGCTCCAGGCGCTCGAGTCGATCAAGCAGCCCTGGTTCAACCTGTCGACGGGTAATGGGCTGTACCACCACCACGTGTCGTGGAATGAAGACCTGCGGGTTCCATTCAAAGCCATGACGGGCTATATCCAGACGCTCCAGCGAGGTGGGAGCATCGACCGGCCGGTGAACGAAATCAACGAACGCAAGCAGCGGCTAACCGCCGAGTACCGTGGTCTGCTCCAAACCGAGGAAGACCGCCAGGTGTTCGACCAGAACCTGGGACTGGCCAGAACAGTGGCCACTTTCGTCGAAGACCACGCCTTCATCATTCACGATTGGTACCACAGCGTGGAATGGAACAAGGTTCGCGAATTCGGCCGATTCCTGGCCAACAACCGATTCATCGACCAGGTGGACGACCTGTTCTATCTCAATCGATGGGAGGTACCGCAAGCGTTGTTCGAAGCGGTGAGCGCCTGGTCCAGCGTGACGCCGTGTCGCGGAGCCAATGGCTACTGGAAGGGCCACGTGCAGAAGCGCAAGGGCATTATCGAGGCTTTGCGCAAGTGGACGCCGCCACCGGCGCTGGGCCCGGTTCCAACGGAGAGCGACGATCCCGTCATGTTGATGCTATACGGGCTGAACACCGAGCGCATCCAGAGCTGGCTCGGCGTTGGTGACGGGAGCGCCAACGTCTTGCGCGGTGTGGCGGCCTCTTCCGGCCAGGCGACCGGCACCGCGCGCGTGGTGCGCTCCGTAAACGAGCTCTCGCAGGTCCATGAAGGTGAGATCCTGGTGTGTCCGCTCACTGAGCCAGCCTGGTCACCGATCTTCTCGACCATCAAGGCCGCCGTCTCAGACATCGGCGGCATCATGAGTCACTCGGCGATCATCAGTCGCGAGTACGGGCTGCCGGCGGTGGTCGGCACCGGCAATGGCACGACGCGCATCAAGACGGGGGACACGATCACCGTAGACGGGACTGCCGGAGTGGTCACCATTCATGCGGGCTGAGCCGTACGTCATCTGGCTGGCAGACTGCACGCGCGACTGCTTGCCCGTGGTAGGCGGTAAAGCCATTGGCCTGGGAACCCTCGTTCGTGAGGGTTTCCAGGTTCCGGCTGGCTTTGCCATTTCGACCAGCGCGTACCGCGAACACATCGACCACAACGGACTGGCCGGCCCGCTCCAGGCGCTGGTCACGGAGTGCACGTCGCTCGAGGCGCAGAAGCGCGCATCGGAGGAGATCCGACAGCTCTTTGAGGCCAGCCGCCCGTCACCACGTATCGAAGATGAGGTTCTGGCGGCGTACGCGCGCTTGTATGGTGACGCCAGCGCACCGGTGGCAGTGAGGTCCAGCGCCACCGCCGAGGACCTGGCCGATGCCTCGTTCGCTGGACAGCAGGAGACGTATCTGTGGATCCTCGGTGGCGCCGAAGTGTTAGAGCACATCGTGCGCTGCTGGGCAAGTCTGTTCACGCCCCAGGCGATCGCCTACCGCGCGCGCCCACGTTCCGCTTCGCTCCACGGGGTAAATGCCAGGACTCGCGTCGCCGATCTGGCGATGGGCGTAGTGGTGCAGCGGATGGTTCCGGCGGAGGCCGCCGGCGTGATGTTCACGATCGACCCGGTCACTGGTGATCCGTCGGGCATCGTGGTAGAGGCCGCCTACGGACTCGGCGCGGCGGTGGTCAACGGCGAAGTCACACCCGACCGAGTGTGCGTCGACAAGGTTCAGCTGGAGATCCGCTCACGAACGATCGGCACGAAGGCGCTGGCGTACCGCTTCGAC
>VBGG01000094.1 GCA_005883405.1 Chloroflexota bacterium
CGCCAGGACCTTTCGCAGTTCGTCAGCTGGGAACGCTTCGCCGTTCCCTAGCGGTGCTCATGCTGCCTGAAGCGCCTCATCCGCGGAGGAGAGATAAGACGCTCGCAGGCTGTCGGCATCCATCGGCCTGGCAAAGTAGTAACCCTGGGCGCGATCGCACCCGAAGGCCCGCAGCCGCTCCAGGCTCACGGCGTCCTCGACCCCTTCGGCGGTGACCACCAGGCCGAGCTCGTGTCCAAGCGCGATGACGGAACGCACGATGGCGGTGTCACCCGCGTCCTCAGCCATGTGCTGGATGAACGAGCGATCGATCTTGAGCTCGTCGGCCGGTAGCCGCTTCAGGTAGGCGAGCGACGAATAACCAGTTCCAAAGTCGTCGATCGAAACGCGGACGCCCGCGGCCCGCAGCTCCTCCAGCACCCGCCGGGCGTTGTCTGGATCGCGCATGAGCATGGTCTCGGTGATCTCGACCCGCAGGCGGTCCGCGGTCACGGTGTAGCGCTCGAGTAGCCCGGAAATAGCTTGTGCCAGGTTGGAGTCGTCAAGGTTGTAGGCACCGAGATTGACTGCGATCTGGATCACGAGGCCATCACGCTCCCAGGCGCGGCTCTGACGCAGTGCCGCCTCCAGCACCCAGTTTCCGAGCGGCCTGATCAGGCCCGTCCGCTCCGCCATCGGAATGAACTGGTCGGGAAGGATCAGCCCGCGGTCGGGGTGCTGCCAGCGCACGAGCGCCTCGACACCGGAAAGGGCGCCAGTGCAGACATCCACCTTCGGCTGGAAATGGAGCCGCAGCTCATCCTGCTCGATCGCGCGCCGCAGCTCTCCATACAGCGTGATCTGCGCAGGTGTGTTCACGTCCAGTTCGGTCGCATACACCGCCGTGCCTAGATTCGCGCGCTTGGCGGCGTACATGGCGACGTCGGCACGGCGCATCAGGTCAGTGGGGCTGAGGCCATCGACGGGGAAGCTGGCGATGCCGATGCTGCCACCGATCTGGAACTCGTACCCGTCGACGCCGAACGGCTCGTCGAGCGCGTGGAGCAGTTTTTCGGCGACGCCTACCGCTGCCGCGGCGCCAGTCTCCGGCAGCAGCAACGCAAACTCATCACCACCCAACCGCGCCAGGACATCCGACGCACGCAGGACTCCGCGTAGTCGCGGGCCGATCTCGCGGAGCAGCACGTCGCCCGTCTGGTGTCCGAACGTGTCATTCACTTCTTTGAAGCGATCCAGGTCCAGCAGCAGCAGCGCAAATGGATTGGCACTCGTGCGGGCCAACATCTCCTCCAGGTGCAGCATCAACGACGACCGGTTAGGCAGCCCGGTGAGGAGGTCGTGGTGCGCCTGGTGGTGCAACTGCTCGGACTTCCGCTTGCTCGACGAGATGTACATGAGCGTGACTTGCGAGATAACGGCGGGGAAGAGGATGAGCAGGATCCACGGCGGGCTGAGCACCCACAACAGGGCGACCAGCGCCCCGATACCGCACACGCCCAACTCCGCCGGCACGGCGAAGGTGGCGTTGTCGAACAGGCTGCGGCGGATGGGCGTGCCACTCGAGATCGAGACGATCGTGGACACCAGCAGGTTGGTGGCGGCGTAGTACACCGCCGCGACGAGCAGGAACGCGGGCACCTGCTGCCACTGATCGGGTCGACCGAGCGTGTCCGGCTGCAGGCCCGCCCAATCGGCAACCATCGCCGACACGCCCACCGTGAGCATGACGCTCGAGACATTGAAGACCGTCTTGCGCAGCCCTGCCCGCCCGACGAGCTGATCGACGAGCATGGCGGCGCCGGCCGCTGTGATCGACAGCGAAGGTGGGAGCAGCAGCACTGCCACGATGTGGGGGATGGTCGCCACCGACACCGCGCCGCTGCGTGGCAAGGGTACCGCCAGGCGCTCCGCGATCATCATCGCCACTCCGAGGACCAGGACACCCCAGCCGTCCGAGACCTGAGGTGCAGAGCGGCCGGCGCAGGCGAGCAACAGGGCGCCCGCTGCAAGACTTACCGCAGTGATATAGACCTCGCGCCAGAGACCGCGCGACTGCATCAAGCGCACCACGGTCTCCTAGCTACCCGTGGGCTCAGCGACGTCGCGCCTGCGCCCGAGCGTGACCACAAACGCCCACCAGGCGGCGCCCGCCGACAGAAGCAGATCGCCGATGCTGACGAGGTTGGCCATCGGCAACCAGGACGGCTGTGCGATCCAATCTGACAGCCACGCCAGGCGTGTGGCGGAACCCATCGGGGCGGTGTTGGTGGCGACCAGGTCAGGCTGGCCTGCGCCCTGAATCCCGCCGCTGCCCAGAAGCGAGACCAACTCTTCGGCCCGCGGCATCCAGCCGCCATTGGCCAGAATGACGGCCAGGTTGAGCGTGACGCCCAGCCCGGCGAGCAGGCACGCGGCCCGCACTGGGCCCGTCGCGTTGCGGACGAGCACCACCACCACCAGGGCCATGGTCACGAAGCCCAGCAGCGGACCCGCGGCAACCACCGGCGGCCAGGCGTCGAAGGGCGGGCTGTAGAGCGGCAACTGGATGCCGAGGGCGAGCAGGATAAGCGGCCACCATCGGACGCGCTGCTGACCCCAGGCATCGAGTGAGCCGCCCAGGACGAGCGCGGTTGCGGTGGCGATCAGGAGAGGAGCAATAAGTCCGATCATGAGAGAGGGTCCTGCCGGAGGGCGGCCTGAGACGTCGTCCCTCCGGCCCTTGGCCTGCTAATTCAGAACCACTTGTGGCCGTTGGCTCCGGCGAGAACCATGGCCAGCAGGCTGATTACCGAGAGGACACTGGCGCGGGCACGCGCCGAGACGACAAGCGAATGTAGCGGGTTCATGTGATCTCCAGAAGAATCGGTCGATACGGCGATTGGATTAGGTCCACTTGCAGTCAGCCGCGCCGGCGAGGATGGCGGCGACGACGGACAACACCATGAGCGCCGACAGGAAGCGAGCCCGCAGCTGGGGCGTGACGTGGAGGAGTCGCATAGTTTCTCTCTCCCTTTCTCAATGCGTTCATCCCGTCCGTGCGATTGGCGGGACAGTACCATCATCGGATGTCACGCCCGCCGACTTCCCCCCAAATGGGGGCTCTCAGTGGGACTTTCGATTGATCTGACCGTCGATCACCGAGCCGTCGGGGTGGGCGTCCATCGCCAGCCTCACGCGGCGCTCGGAATCCTCGGCGGTCGGCGCGCCCCAGTCAGGCCCGTGATGGAGCGCGTCGAGCTCGACGTGCGGGCGTCCAAAGTTCGCCGTGCCGGCAGGTGATCCATGCGCCCCTGTCCGGCGTACTTGAGGACGCCGGGCTCTCAGCTGAGTTCATCACGCGCCCAACACAGAGGGGGAGGATATGGCAGATCATCGAGACGCCCCGGGTCTTTCAGAAGCCCGATCAGCGGGACAGGACCATCCTGATCCTGAATGTCAACCCGTTGGCGCCTGCGCATGCCGCTGAATTCCGGTCCGACGCCGTGTACGAGACGCTCGTAGACACCAATGGCGATGCAGTACCCGAGATCGTGTTTCAGTACCTGTTCACCGCCAAAAACGATCGCGGTGACCAATTCGCAACGGTGCTACGGACCGACCTTACGCAGAATTTGCAGGCCAGCCCAGCCGGGCAGCAAGCCGCCACTTTATCCCTGGTCATAAATGCGCCGGTGTCTCTCACATCGGAAGCGCACATCACCCACGGTCACGAAGGGGCGCAGTTCTTCGCTGGCTTCCGCAGCGACCCCTTCTTTTTCGACCTGCTCGGCTTTTTGAATGGACTGAAGTTCACTGGCGCAGACTTCTTCATCGACAAGAACGTCTTCGGCATCGCGCTTGATCTTCCCAGCCGCCTGCTCGGTCCAAATCCGAAAGTTGGCATCTGGACTCGGACACGGGTGCCGATGACGCTTCAGCCAGACCGCCTGGCCCAGGTCGACCAGATGGGACGGCCAGGTATCAACACCGTCTTGAACCATGGCAACGACAAAAACGATCACCGCAACGTGCTGAGCACGGAGGCGCCGACGAGTGGCCAGACCTTCCTGTCGGTCTTCCAACAAGAGCTCCAGGCACTTTCAGCGGATAGCCCTCAGGGTCAATACACCGCGGACCAGGCCATGGGCATTGCCCAGATCCTGTTGCCCGACGTCCTCACCTACGATTACACAAGCTCCGCCGGGTACTTGAACGGACGACGACTCCAGGATGATGTCATCGACATCTCGCTGAACCTGGTCACCAATGGCAAAGTGACCGGCGATGGCGTCGGCCCGCACACGGATTACCTGGCGGACTTCCCGTACCTCGGCAATCCCCACGTGTAGGAGGCCTCGAGCTCATGCAGCAGATGACACGCGGAGGGGAGGACATGGCAGATCATCTTGACGCCCCGGGTCTCAATTCCCCGGCGACGGACGCGCGGGTCGACATCACCGACCACTACGCGTTTCAAAAGCCGGGTGACCCACACAAGACGATCATGATCCTGAACGTCAATCCGCTAGCTCCGTCGCATGCCAGGGAGTTCCGGCATGACGCGGTCTATGAAACGCTGGTCGACACGAACACCGACGCCCAACCAGACATCGCCTTCCGCTATCGGTTCAGCAACAAGGTGGCTGGCCAGCAATTCGCCCGTGTGACCCGAGTGGAGCTCACCCGTGCCCTGGAAGACGGGCACCTCGAAGGCGATCACAAAGCCGAAACCCTGGTCGAGCACGCGCCGGTCTCATTCGGCAGCGATGCCGAGATCACGAACGCTGAGGACGGGGTACGCTTCTTCGCCGGCTTCCGAAGCGATCCCTTCTTCTTTGACCTGCTCGGTTTTTTGAACGGACTCGAGTTCACTGGCTCCGATTTCTTCGCCGACAAGAACGTCTTCGGTATCGCCCTCGAAGTACCCAACCGGCTGCTAGGCAATAACCCGAACGTCGGCATCTGGACGCGAACACTGGTGCCCATGACGCTGCAGCCGAATCACCTGACCCAGGTGAAGCAGATGGGTCGGCCTGGCATCAACACCGTCTTCAACCACGGCAACGACTTGCTGCCGGACATTCTCACGTTCAATTTCAACAGCGCCGCCGGCTTCCTCAACGGACGACGCCTGCAAGATGACGTGATCGACATCTCGCTGAACCTGGTCACCAACGGCCACGTCGCGAGCGACGGCGTCGGACCACACACCGACTATCTGGCGCAGTTCCCGTACCTCGGCACACCGCACATTCCGCACGTTTAGGAGACCATGACCCATGCAGCACATGAACCGCAGAAGCATGTTCAAGCTCGCCGGCGCTGGTTCCGCGATGGTCGCCGGCGCGGCGTTGCCCGTAGTTGGCCGACTGGCAACGGAGCAAGCCAATCGTTTTGGGTTCAAAGCCACGCTTGGCTTGCCCGAACCGCCACTGCCGAGCTACGCGACGTACGTCGTCGAGGGCAATCTCGATCTGGACACCGGCACCGGACTGATGACCAGCCGGATGCTGGCGGGCCACCCGGGCGCGCCGAGCGAGATCGGTCTGCCCGGGCTGACGCGCGTCATCAAGGTGGTCGGCGTCGACCGGCAGGAGGGCGACAAGCTCGCGGTCCACGGCATCGTGGAGGATCGCTCACAGCTCCAACCCGGCGAAAGCCCCCAGGTGGAATTGCTCATCGATCGAAGGCGCGGGGTGGTGCATGCACCCGCCGCTTACCGGTCTGTCTTTACTGTTCGGCTCCAGCCCGGCCAGCGTGGCGGTGTTCGATCCCGCCACGATCACCCTGCCACTCAGCGCCATCGGCCAGACCGCCGACTGAGCGCGCCCTCTTGTGGCCTGACAACGCTGAGGAGTTGGAGCGACTCCAGGTGGAGCTCGCGGCGCGCTGGCGTCGCGAGCCAGCCTGGTTTCCGCCGACCGATCGGGCGCCACGGGTCGGTGGACTGTTTGTCGCCTCTGCGCGCGGAGCCGAAGGCATTGGATCAGCAGATGAGCCCGCCTGGGTGGCGGCGGTTGTCCTGGAAGTCCCGCGTTCCGAGTTCCGAGTTCCGCGTTTTCCTGCACGCCACGTTCTCGGAACCCGGAACCCGGAACCCGGAACATCCGTACTCGAGTCCACGGTCGTCCACGCGACGTTTGATGCGCCCTACGTGGCGGGGCTGCTCGCGATGCGCGAGGGCCGACTGCTCGCTGAAGCAGTAGACGCGCTCGAAAC
>VBGG01000531.1 GCA_005883405.1 Chloroflexota bacterium
GCCAGCCACCACCGCCTCGAGCGGCTCGATGGAGAGCGCGTCGACCCCGACGAGCCGCACACCGGCTGCGACCAGGCGCGCCGCGATCCTGGGGCTGAGCCCGTCGGCTTCAGCACTGGTCTTGAAGAGGACGCGTTCGCTCGGTGCTGTGCCCACGTCGAGCGAGGCCAGCTGTGCGAGATCTATCACGCGACACGGACCGACGAACGGCTCGAGGCCGAGCGCCGCCAGATCGGGCGCCCCGGCGATGAAGTGGCTCGGGGCATCGACGTGCGTGCCCGTGTGCGAACCAAGCGTCCACTGGCTCACATCCACTGGGTCGCCGCGGTCGATGCGCTGCAACCACGCCTGGACGGGACGTGGGTCGCCCGGCCAGACGGGCATGCTTTCGTCGATCTTCAGGGTGAGATCAAACATGCGCATAACTCCCTCTCCCTCTGGGAGAGGGCTGGGGTGAGGGGTGCGTATCTTCGCGAACGTTTGAACCTCGTACGCACCCCTCACCCGCGCTGCGCGCGGCCTCTCCCAGAGGGAGAGCGGTATTTATTTAGCTACTAGGGAATGGCGTGGCTAACGGTGAAGACGTCTTCGTCGTGCACCACCCCTTGCGTCGGTGAGGTCTGCACCGCGGAGTTGCGCGTGTCCGACCAGACCGGATGTGCCGTGAGGTCAGTTACCGCCAGACCGCTGTAGTCGCCGTTGAAGCCGGCCTGAATCCCGTCAGGCGGCGGGAACAGCGGCGAGATGCGCAGCGCCGTGAACGGCGTCTCGTTTTTGTCACCTGCCCGACCGCCCGCGAGCCAGTAGGACGAGTTTTCTTTCTGGACGCCTGGATCACCCGGCTGGAAGCAGTGGTTATTCGGCGGGGCTGCGCCGCAGACGTTCGCTGGGTGCGTCGGAATCACGTTCTCATTTGGCACTCGGTCGGAGTTGTAGAAGCTCGCAGCGACGCGATGGGCGCTGCCGACTCCCACGGCTGGCATGTAATGGTCGAAGCCGCTGTCGGGATTGACCGTGCCGCCTTCCTCCCAGGTGTGACCGCCATTCGTTGAGCTGCTGATCTGGATGTCGTACTCGCCGTTGCGATAGTCCTGCCACACTGCGACCAGGTTGGCATTTGCATCGTCCAGCGCGATGCGCGGGAAGTCGTTGGTGCGAATGAAGGGACCCGGCACGCACTCCTCGGGACCTCGGCCAAAGTTGCACAGTGGCTCACCTACGGTGACGTCGTCGCCAACCTTGCTCGGGGCCCCGCAGTTGAGATGCGCAGTGCCGGCAGCCGAGCTACCCGATGGGTGGCACACCACCGCCAACTGCTGGGCGTTCGGGTTGGTGGCCGCCGTGTTGCCATTGTTGAAGGGGACAACCAGGCTTCCGTTCGGCAGCACCTGCGGATCTGAACCCTGGTCGAAATCGCAGGCATTGGGTGAGCGGGTCTTATCGAAGAAGTTGCCGAAGAAGCACAAGGTTGTCGACGCGCCACTGATCTCCTCGGGTGTGGACCAGGTCACCGCGTGATCGGTCGACATCGAGGCGTAGATCGGCGACGACAGGAAATCGCCAGCGGCGGTGAAGAAGAAGACCGTCCAGGTGATGTAGACGTTGTCCCTGTTCGGGCTGCCTGCGAAAGAATCGGCGGCGATGAACTCCTTGTCGTGGAAGACCGTGCCACTGTTGTCTTCTACGACCACGAAGGCGCGCCCGCGAGCCGAGACGTTGTCGTAGAACGAGCCACCCGCCCCTTGTGGCGACTGGGTGACGAGCACACCGCTAGCGTTGGTGTTCACGTCGAACACGACGCAACTGAAGAAGGCGCGACCAGCCGAGTCGAAGGTTTCGGCCGGGTCGCTGCCAGCGTCATACGTGTGCGCGGTACCCGCGCCGCCCGCAATCGTGTTCTTGTTCTTGTTGCTGGCGGTCGGGCCGTCCAGCTCGGGGTGGTTCTCGCGCTGATAGAACGGCGGAAGCCCGTCGCCCCAGTGTTGACCGCCATCAAAGCTGAAGTCGAAGCCGCACTTGTTGTAGCCGATGCGGCTGTCGTTCTGGCCAGCGATGATGTTCCTGGAATCCGTCGGATTGATCTTGATGATCTCCTCCGCCTGACGGCGGAATGTGCAATCTTGATTGACACGCACGTTGCTGTCCGTGTTCCGTGCATGACAACCAAGGGTTCCCTGAGAAACCGCGAGCTGCGAGACGTCCTGAGGATTTGCTGCGTCGGCCTCTTCTTCCCGAATGTCGGACGGACTGCCAACAAAGCGAGCCGCGGCAAGCGTGCCGGGCGAGATGCCTTGAAGCGTGCGAGTCTTGCCTCCACCAATCTCAATAACCGCGGGCTTTGTCTTGCCTTCGGCCGCCTGCTTGACAACGCTGTCCGCTGAGACACCGACCGGCGTCACCGCCAAGCCCCCCACAAGCCCAGCAATGGCGACGACGGCTACGGCGCGCTTGATAACAGGACGACGTAGGTTCACGTACGTCGACCTCCCTCCCTGTGGCTCCGAGCCGTCGTTGGCTCGGGCCAATCCAGGGTATCAGGGGGAACGTTACGGAGACGTGTGAGTCCTGTTACTCGTCCGCGGCGTCGTCGTCAAACGCGCCGGCTTTTAGCCTCTGCAGCCAGGCCGGCTCGGCACGGTGGCCATTCGCGCCGTTGGCGCCGTTGCCGCCGTTGCGGCCGTTGCCGCCCTTGGACGGGCTGGCGTGCGATGCGACGGAGGCACCGACCGCGACCGGTACGGGCGCCGGCTGTGCCGCGACCACGGCTGGCACTGGCGACGTGACGCGCGCGGGCCGGAACAGATTGCTCTGCACGTCGTCGAGCAGCGTATACAGCGCTGGGGTGACGAAGATCGCGAGCAAGGTCGAGGACAGCAGACCTCCGATGACCACCACCGCCATCGGCGCGCGGGACTCTGCACCCGGCTCGAGCTTCAACGCCAGCGGCAGCATGCCGAACGTCATCGTCGCCGTGGTCATCAGGATTGGCCGCAGGCGAACGCGCGCTGCCTCGGCCAACGCCTCGGTGCGGGGCAGCCCCCGCTTTCTCAGCGTGTTGGTGAAGTCGACCAGCAGAATGCCGGTCTTGACGACCAGGCCGACGGCCATGATCAGACCGATGACCGAGAAGATGTTGAGCGTGTTGTGGGTCACGTACAGACC
>VBGG01000533.1 GCA_005883405.1 Chloroflexota bacterium
CGTTCGTGTAACCGACCGCGGCGCCGACGCGTGGATACCGGGCGCCCGTGCCTGAACCTGCCACGGGCTGGGCGGTCTGGGTCAGCAGCCACTTCACCTGCCCGGGGCTCAGCATCGGCCGCCCCTGGACCAGCTGGGCAATCACGCCGCTGATGACGGGCGCCGCGGCAGACGTGCCCGACAGGCTGATGTAGGAGCCGCCACCCGTCACCCGAGTGGGGAATCGCAGCGCGAGCGGGTCCGTCCGCGAGGAGAGCGTCGAGACGATGTGCCGCCCTGGCGCGACCAGGTCTGGCTTGATGAGGTGATCCACTGTCGTGCCGTAGGACGAGAAGGCGGCGAGCGTGTCGTCCGCGGTGCTCAACGTGCCCTTGTCGTCGGTGGCGCCCACCGTGATCACGAACGGATCGTTCGCTGGTGCCGTAATACCCGCGTTGGGGCCGGCATTGCCGGCCGCGACCACCACCACCAGCCCCTGTAGCCAGGCGAGCTCGACCGCCGCGTCCAGCAGGTCGGTGTGGTACGAGTCGGCCACACTGGTCACCAGCGACAGGTTCAGTACGCGGATGTTGTAGGCCTTTCGATTCTTGCTAACCCACTCGATCGCGCTGATCACATCCGAAACGTGCGCCATGCCCGTGCTGTCAGCCACCTTGATGCTGATCAGGTTGGCGTCTGGCGCGGTGCCGACGTAGCTGCCCGCGGTTACCCCCGGCACACCCCACCCGCGGCCACCGATGATGCCGGCGACGAACGTGCCGTGGCCATTGTCGTCCACACCTGAGAGCGGACTGCCAGAGATCCCGTTGAGGACGTTGAGTAGGCGGCCACTGCCGAGCAGTGATCCGCCCTGGAAGTCCGGATGCGAGCTCCGCACACCGCTATCGATGATGGCGACGCCCACGCCCGTCCCGCGCAGCTGCCGCGCGCCGTTCCACTGGGTGGATGCGTCAACCGCGGCTGGAAACACCGTTTGCAGTTGAGCACTCGCGAGGCTCAGAGGATCGAGTGTCTGGACTGAAACCGGGGTGTCATACGAGATCCGCACGACGCCTGGCTCGCTGGCGAGCCCATCGACCTGCTTCACCGGCACCACGGCGACCGTCGTGTTCGCCAGATTCAGCTTCTGCAACACCCTTCCGCCGTGGCGGCGCACGTCGGCGTCATCGCTGCCGCTGTGATCGCGGGTGATGATGACCTGCACGTCGCCTCTCGCGTCGGCGGCAAACTTCTTCTTGACGATGGGATCGACGTGGCCAGCCCGAGGGTTGCTCGGCGGGGCGGCAGCCGCTCCGGGCAGGCTGGCGGCGAAGAGCGCGAGGCTTGCGCCGACCGCCAGCCCGAAACGGGCTGCGCGTGGGGACGGGCGAGTGAACGACATATGCCCCGATGATCGATTCACTCGGGACCATCGTCCTCCCCCGTCCAGGGGGAAGTAGCGGGGGGTGTTAGCCCGGTCCGTCCCCTTCCGGCTCGAGCGACGTTCTGAATCGGTCGCGTAGCCTGGTGCAGTTCTTGCTTGGCCGGTAAGGCGAATCGCCGGGATCGACCTTGCCGACGATGGCCCAAGCCCGGGTGTCGGAGATGGCTTCCGCGAACACGCGGCGGAACGCGTCGAGATCGTCGACGGTTGAGGTTCTGGCGAAGCCGCAACCGCGCGCCACCGCTTCGAGGTCAACGCCAAACGGCGAGCCGGCCGGCTGAGCGCCGGTGATCTCCCAGCCCCCGTTGTCCCAGATGACGTGCACCAGGTTCGCCACGCCGCTGGCGCGTTCGGTCGCCAGCGAACCCAGGTTCATCAGGATTGATCCGTCGCCGTCGAGGACGATGACGCGCAGATCTGGGCGCACCAGTGCCAGGCCGAGTCCGATCGATGAGGCCATGCCCATCGAGTTCCACATGTAGAAGTTCCGCGGACGATCGAACGGGATCAGGTCAAACGTGTTGTTGCCGACACCGCCGATGATGGGCGCTTCCCCGGCCAGCTCGGCGACGATGCGGGTGGCGTCCAGCCGCAGCATTACTTCTCCGGCTTCCAGCCGGTCAGCTGCGCCGAGAGCAGCAGACCGAACGGCTCCTCAGCCGTGTAGCACGTCTTGAGCGCGCCCGAAACGATGGTCTCGAGATCGGTCTCTGAGCGCAGCGTCACGTGCCGTATGTTCAAGGCGTCGAGGCAGCCTGGTACGGCTCGGCCCATCTGTAGCTGGGCTGGATTGAACTCTCCCAGCTCACCGCGCAGGCTGACGAGCAGTGGGAACGGAATGCGGTAGGCCATCGCCAGCGAGCCGAGCGCGTTCAGGGCGTTGCCCAGCCCCGAGCTCTGGATCAACATGGCGCCGCGTTGGCCGCCCATGAACATGCCCGTCAGAATGCCGACGGCCTCTTCTTCTCGATGTACGCCGACCAATCGAAAGTACGTATCTGACTCGGCCAGCGCCAGGAGGCGGCCCATCACCGTGTCGGGCAGAAAAACCAGATTGTGGATGTCCTCTGCGCGAAAGACGTCCAGGAGGGTGCGCGCCCAAGCGGGCGCACTGGCCGCCTCGTGGCGACCAGAACGTTTGATCGAAAAAACGTCGGTCACCCCTCTACTGGAGGGTAACCTGTTGCACGTTGTGGACGAGCCTCGTCCGGCGTCGGCCGACGCCCTTGTGCAGCACCTGCGCGACACGCTGGCCGCCCGGGCGGATGAGCCCTCGTCGGTGCTGGTGCACGAGCGCGCGCTGGCGGCGCAACCAGCCAGTGGGGGCGTTCTGCGGCCGCATCTCCCAGCGCCACTAGCTCGCGCGCTGGTGCGCCAGGGTGTCAAGCAGTTGTACGCACACCAGGTCGCGACCGTCGAAGCCCTGCGTGATGGCAAGAACGTCGTGCTGGCCAGCCCAACCGCAAGTGGCAAAAGCCTGGCGTTCGCCTTGCCAACGCTCGAGCGTGCGCTGACGGTGCCCGGCACACGCGCGCTCTATCTCTATCCGACCAAGGCGCTGATCGGCGACCAGCTGCGGGCCATCCAGGCGCTGATCGGTCATCTGCCGGTCGGGCCGCGGCCAAGCGTGGCGGTGCTCACAGGCGACACGTCGCGAGAGCAGCGTGTCGAGTTGGCCGCTGATCCACCGACTCCTTGCCAATCTGGGCATCGTGGTGATCGACGAGCTGCACTCATACCGGGGTGTGTTCGGGGCTCACGTCGCGCTGGTGCTGCGGCGGTTGCGCCGCCTGGCGGCCGGCTATGGTGCCCGCCCGGCGTTCGTCGCCGCCTCGGCCACGATCGCCAACCCGGTCGAACTGGCCGAGCAGGTGGTCGGAGCGCCGTTCGTCGAGGTCCACGGCGACACCGCCGGCTCCGGCCCGCGCCGGTTTCTCTTCTGGCGACCGCCACTCCGAGGCGACCAGAGCGCCAACGTACACGAAAACGTCTTCCTCGAGGCGGCGACCATTTTTGCCGAGGCGCTGCTCGCTGGGTACAGCGGCATCCTTTTCGGCCGCGCCCGCGTGTCGGTCGAGCGCATGCTGCTTGACGTGCAGCGCCTGCTGGGACCGCAGCTGGCCGGGCGGGTCAGCGCGTACAAGTCCGGCTATCGCGCCGACGAGCGCGCCCAGATCGAGGCGGGTCTGCGCAGCGGTCAGCTGCGAGGCGTGGTCTCGACCAACGCGCTCGAGCTGGGGATCGACGTCGGTGCGCTCGACGTGGCGGTGATCGCCGGCTACCCCGGCAGCACCATGAGCTTCTGGCAGCAGGCCGGTCGCGTGGGGCGGCGCGCAGAACGCGAGGCGGTGGTCGTCCTGGTAGCGGGCGACGACGCGCTCGACCAGTTCCACATTCAGCATCCGCAAGCCTTCTTCGGCAGGGCGATGGAGCAGGCGGCGGTCGATCCGAGCAACGCCTCGATCCTGGTCGGCCACCTGGTCTGCGCGGCCGCGGAGCGCGCGCTCGAACCCGACGACCTTGCGCTCTTTCCGACAAATGCGGCCAGGCTCGTCGAACGGCTCGCGGACGCAGGCGAGCTGAGCCAGGGACCGCCGTGGCGGGCAGCCGCGCGAGGGGCCCACTCCGAAGTGTCGCTGCGCGGCACGTCGCGCGATCCCTACACCCTGCAAACGGAGCGAGCACGCATCGGCACCATCGAGCCACCGTACTTGCAGCGCGAGTGCTATCCGGGTGCGCTGTACCTGCACAACGGGCGCGGCTACCGTGTGGCATCGCTCGACGCGACCACACGCGTGGTGCGGCTGGTGGAAGAGTCGGTCGATACGCGCACGTCGCCCATCGTGGAGATCGCGGTCGCGCCGCGTGAGGAGTCCGTGGCGACGCGCGAGATCGCCGTTGGCGAGGCTCGCTTTGTGGCCACTGTGGGACCACTGCGCGTGCGGGAGATCGTCGCCGGCTACCGTGAGTCGTACCGCGGCCAATCCGTGACCAGCCAGCTCGACGAACCCCTCGAGAGCGTGCTCGACACCATCGGCCTGTGGCTGGACCTGCCCGAAAATCTCGAGGCCGACGAGCCCTCGTTGCACGCGCTCGAGCACGCCCTGGTGAACGCGGTGCCGCTTGCGCTGCTGTGCGATCGGCGCGACATCGGCTCCAGCAGCTCTGCGAACCGGCTGTATGTGTATGACTTCGCGGAAGGCGGCATCGGCCTGGCCGAGAAGGCGTACCACGTGCTCGAGACGCTCCTCGCGCGGGCCGCGACCCTGCTGCGTGAGTGTCCGTGTACTGAAGGCTGTCCGAGCTGCATGCACTTGCCGGGCTGTCCGCAAGGCAACAACTCGCTCGACAAGGTGGGTGGCATGGCGTTGCTCGAAGGCCACGGTGTGGGTGGCGCGCGGGTGGTGGAGCGGGTGCTGCGGCGGGGCGGCTCAACTTCTCCGGACGATCGCCCGGTGACCCGCCGGCGGCGCCTGCGGGCAGTCGCGGACGCCGATCTGCGCGAGCGCTACGGTGCCAGGCCGAAGTGGCTGGAGGTTGGCGGCCTGGCGCAGGCCGCGCACGAAGGCCTGGTGGTGGTCTGGTCCATCGGCCGCGGCGTAGCCGAAGTCCAGCCCCTCACCGGCGGCGAGGCCCACTGGGTCAAGATCATCGAGCTGTCGCCACCCCGGCCCACGTAGCCAGCCATTCCCCAGAGGGACGGGATTGCTCTTCGGCCGACGAAGCGCCAGCAGCAGCTATACCCCGGAGGGGCCCGATCGCTCTTCCGCGGCCGAAGCGCCAGCAGCAGCCCATTTCCCCGGAGGGGACCCGATTGCGTCAGCAGCGGATGTGCTGCCGGCGCCTTCTCGTGCTCTGGCGCGGATTCTGCCTTATGAGGGC
The DNA here is from genome assembly GCA_005883405.1 of Chloroflexota bacterium. Lineage (GTDB taxonomy): Bacteria > Chloroflexota > UBA6077 > UBA6077 > CF-72 > CF-72. Next base: position 5,306 of record VBGG01000533.1, read on the forward strand.
ACGCATGCCCGCACATAGCCGACGGTGGGGCTGGCGCATCTCGGCCGCGCTGTTCGGGGCGATCCTGATCGCGTTGGTCATCGCCGCGCTCCTGCTTGACCCCTTGACCGCCAGCGTGCCCTGATAGGCTGCAAACGCCCGAACGAATGTGCTACAATCGATCGTGGCGCAACTTGCAGCAGTTCTTCCCGGATACGCGACGGTCGCACGCGCGGCCGACGTCCTGCGTCTCGCGCCGCGGTCAGTGCGCGATCTGATCTATTCCGGCCGGCTGCCCTCGTCGCGCGTCGGGCGGCTGCACTACGTGCGCGCAAGTGACCTCGAAGCGGAGCGTCGCCGGCGCCTGGGCGCTCCATTGCCGCGTCGCACTCCACGCCCAGTGCGACCGCGGACTTCGGCCACGCCAGAACGCCCCATCAAGCGGCCGCACGTCGATCCAGCCCTGCGCCGTCAGCGGGCCGCCGAACGCGCCGAGGTCGTCATGCGTTGGGCCGAGCGGCATGCGCCGAGCAACCCACTCGTGCCGTTCTCGCCGGTGATTACCGTTGACAGGGTGACCTGCGCCAGCTGCGGCCGCGCGATCCACCCCAACCAGCGCGCGTTGGAAGCCCGCGAGTCAGGAGACCGCCTGTGTCTGACCTGCGGGCGGCGGGCGCTCATGCAGTGGGCTGACCGCCGACGGCTGGAGGCCGCCGCCGCGCGGCGCCTGGCGCAGGATCTGGGCGCGGGCGCCGAGACGCGCGTCGCCTGAAGTTCGGCCGACAAGCCGCTCTTAGGCCCAAGTCGCAGTCGGCCGAACTTCTTGTGACAGACTGGTCTAGGGACGCGGCCGCCAAACGTGAAGAGCACAATGGTTTTCGGCCGCGTCCCTAGACCCGCGCCGTCTGCATCTGACCAGCCAGCTGGTCGTAGAGGTCTTTGTTGACGACTACCTTGCGTTCGGGCAGCCCACCGCGGGCGACCTGCATCAGCAGCTCGACCGTCCGCGCTTGATGTGCGACGTCGCCCTCCTCTGAGTAGCTGGCGATGTGCGAGGTCAAGATCACATTCGGCAAGCCCAGCAATGGACTATCCGCCGGAGCTGGTTCGACTTCGAATACGTCCAGGCCGGCGCCACCTAGTCGCCCCGCCTCCAGTGCCTCGACGAGAGCCTGCTCGTCGACGACTGGCCCGCGCGACGTGTTGACCAGGTAGGCGTCGGGCTTCATCAAGGACAGGCGCCGCGCGTCCATGAGGTGGCGAGTGTCCGGATTCAGGAACACGTGCAGCGAGACAATGTCGGACTGCCCGAGCAGCTGGTCGAGCGGCAGCAAGGTGACGCCCATCGCCGAGGCGACATCGTCCGAGACATACGGGTCGCTGGCCAGCATGTGAAAGCCGAAAGGCCGCGCGCGCTCGACCACCAGCCGCGCGATGTTCCCGAAGCCGACGAAGCCGAGAGTCAGGCTGGACAGCCGTCGAATTGGACGGGATGCGGCGCGGTTGCTCTCGCCGGCTGACCACCGTCCGGCTCTGACGAACATGTCCGTCTGCAGCAGCTTGCGGTTGCCGGCCAGGATGAGCGCCAGCGTGTGGTTGGCCACCTCCTCGATGAATGCGTCGGGGACGTTGGCAAAGACGATCCCGTGGCGGGTGACCGCGTCCACATTGATGTCGTCGTAGCCGACGTACGGTCGCATGAGGAAGCGCACGTTGCGAAGTTGATCGAGCACGGCGTCGTCGATGACCGCCGCGCCCGAGATCAGCACATCAGCTTCGGCGATCTCGCGCGGGATGGAGCCGTCGGAGTCGCGCAGGGGTCGTTCGATGAGCGGGATGGATGCGGCGCGGAGCGCGGCGCGAACGGGCTCGAAGACGCGCCAGTTCGGTCCGCCCGCGGCCGCCACGCGGGTGACTGGCTGTCGCCATCTTTGCTGATCTGGCATCGACGCCAGGGTACCCTGTTGGGCGTGTCGGCCGTGAAGAGCCTGGCCGAGGTCGTCCTGGTCGTCGAGGACATGGAGCGCTCGCTCAGCTTTTATCGCGATGTGCTCGGGCTATCGGTGATCTCTCCGCCGGGTCTGTCAGCCACGTTTTTGCGCATCGGCGCGCCCGGACGTGGCGTTCCACAACAGATCGTGCTGGTGCCCCGCTCCGCTCCGTCCAGCGCCGAACGCGCTAGGGTGCTGCACCACATCGGCCTGGAGGTAGCGCCCGAGGACTTCGAGTCCGAGCGTGCGCGCCTGCAAACGCAGGGCTTCGCGCTGCGCACAGGCCAGCACCCGTTTATGCCCGTCGACGCCTTTTACCTCGACGATCCCGACGGCAACGAGATCGAAATCGCCACCTGGCGAGGCCAGTGACGCTACAGCTCCAGCACGATGCGGAGGCGGTCGTCGATGTCGCGCATCGTCGCGGGCGACACGCGTCCCCAGCGCTCGACGAGGCGCTGTCGATCTGCAGCGTGAATCTGCTCGACCAGCGCAACGCTGTAAGCCCGCACACCACCGTCAGGCGGTTCGACGGACACATGCAGCGGGATGCCCCGATCGCGAGTCGTTAGCGGGACCACGACGACGAGCGGCCAGGGACCGGCGTTGATGCCCGCGCCGGAGACGATGACGACGGGCCGTTGAGCTTGCTGTTCGTGGCCGATGAGGCCCCTGGCCGGTAGTTCGAGCCACACGTCACCTCGCTCAGGCACGCTTGCCCTCGTGATCGATGGCCTCGGCTGCGGCTGCCTCCGACAGCGATAGCTCAGCCATGTAGTGGAGCCGCTCCTCCGGGTCGGCCATGATCTCACCCATACGGGCGGCTGACTGCGTAAGAATTTGCTCGCGGCGCGCCCTCTCAGCCAGCTCGTCGAGCAGATCCGAGATAGACCGTCCGTCGCGGGCAGCAAGCTCGCTGAGCACCTGGTGAGTACGCCGCGAGACGCGTACAGTCGTCGTTCTTTGCAGTGACGCCATGCCTGCAAGTCTACAATACAGTAGACAGTGCAGGCTGCAATCACATAGCTAGGGGAGGCGTCCGTCCTTGCGCGCAGCCGCGATATTTTGCAGTGCTGGCGTTGGATTGGCCGATGGGTCGAGCAGGCTGAACCAGAACTTCTCTGACGTGCGCGCGTTCCAGGGCACGGTCGAGTAGTCGAAGTTGAAGACCATCGCGCCGCGGATCCAGCGGTAGTTGCCATTGGCCATGCGCAGCGCGCGCACCAGGTAATCGGCGCGGACGTCGGGCGCGAGCTCCATCCAGGCGTAGGGTCCGAGGTCCGTGGACGTCTGGGCGAGGGCGCCCATCTCGGTGATGAACGCCTGCTTGTCCGCATCACCGTTGCGGACCATCACGTCGCGGAAGCGCTCCACATCACGGAAGCACATGGGCGAGCAGGTGCTCGGGTCGGTCTCGGGGGCGAAGCTGCCCAGGTACGCGTGCATGCCCAGCAGGTCGAACGAGTTTGCGCCGCCAGCCCTGTACAGACCATCGAGCCAATCGACGTCCTCCATCGTGCCGCCGACGCCGCCGGTGCGCTGTGACACGGCCGCGGAGATCACCGCCACGTTCGGATCGGCCCGCTTGATGCCGCGGTACGCCGCTGCCAACAGGCGGGCGTAGGCGGCCGGGTCGGGCGCGCCACCCCACTCATATGGCAGGTTGAGCTCGTTGAAGACTTCAACGTACTGAATGGTGCCCTTCCCGTAGCGGACCGCTTCGTACAGGTAG
>VBGG01000532.1 GCA_005883405.1 Chloroflexota bacterium
AAGGTCGTCCTCTCCGGCTGAGGGAGGTACTGCCGACGCGTGCTGACCAAAAGCCATGGGCTGGGCAACGACTACCTCGTGGCCGACCCGGCCGAGCTGCCGTTTGTGGTGACGCCAGAGCGGGTCCGCCTGTTGTGCGATCGGCACGTCGGCGTTGGCTCGGACGGGTTGATGCTGCTCGACGGCGAACGCGGCGTGCGCATTTTCAACCCTGACGGATCGGAAGCCGAAAAGAGCGGCAACGGCCTGCGCATCTTTGCCAGGTGGCTGTACGACACGGGGCGAGTAGCGTCGCCGCGGTTTGTGGTGCACACCCAGGGCGGCGACGCGGCGGTAGAGGTGCACGGCGCGCAGGTTACGGTCGACATGGGCGTGCCGCGGTTCCGCGACGACTTGACCACCATCGACGTGGTGGGGCAGCGGATGTCAGTTGTGGCGCTGTCGGTGGGCAATCCGCACTGTGTGATCTTGCGACCCCGGCTTGACGTAAGCGAGCTGCGGGAGCTGGGGCCGCTGGTCGAGCGTCACCCCACCTTCCCGAACCGCACCAACGTCCAGCTCGCGCGAGCGATGGCCCGCGACCGCGTCACGCTGCTCATCTGGGAACGTGGCGCGGGCGAAACCCGAGCGTCGGGCTCGTCGGCGTGCGCGGTGGTCGCCGCGTGCCACCGGCTCGGTCTGGTCGATGCCGAGGTCGACGTCACCGCCAGCATGCCGGGCGGCGACCTGCTGGTTCGCGTGGACCAACGCGGCAGCCTGTGGATGGCCGGGCCGGTCGAGGAGATCGGGCGTATCACGCTCAGCTCCGAGCTGATCGCCCGAATCCAGGCGTTACCATGACGCCAGTGGCGGCGCCGGCATCGACGACCTATTTCTCGGTCGTTCTGGATCAGGCCAAAGAGGATCTGGCGCGCCGTGGCGTGCCCATCTTCGACTTCGGGATCGGCGATCCCATCGAGCCGACGCCGCCGTTCATCCGCCAGGCGCTGATCGACGCGCTGAGTCCCGTCTCGCAGTACCCGACCATCGTCGGCCAGCGGCGACTTCGCCAGGCCGTGGCAGGCTGGGCGCAACGGCGGCTCGACGTCACGCTCGACCCCGACACGCAGGTCCTGCCCGCGGCTGGCTCGAAGGAAGCGATCTTCCACCTGCCGCTCGCCATCGTTGGGGCAGACGAGCAGCGCCGCCGACTGGTCTACCCATCGCCGAGCTATCCGGTCTACGAGGGGTCGGCGCGGTTTTCGGGCTGCATTCCGCACCCGGTGCCGCTGTCCGAGGAGAACGGTTATCGGCTCGAGCTGGACGCGCTTGGCCCCGAGGTGCTGAGCCAGACGTGCATCGCCTGGATCAACTACCCCCACAACCCGACTGGTGCCAGCATCGGCCTGGATTACCTCCAACGCCAGGTTGAGGTCGCCCGCGCGCACAAGATCCTGCTGTGTGCCGACGACTGCTATCTCGACCTGTACTTCACCGAACAGCCGCCGCCGGGGCTTCTTCAGGTCACGCAGACTGGCGTGCTGTCGTTCGGCTCGCTCTCAAAACGCTCAGGCATGACCGGTTACCGCAGCGGCTATATCGCGGGTGACGCGAGGGTCATCGCCACGCTCAAGCGCGCGCGTCCCAATTTTGGCGTCGGCTCGCAGGATTTCGTACAGGCCGCGGCCACCGTCGCCTGGTCTGACGACGCGCACGTCGCTGAACGTCGGGCGATCTTTCGTGCCAAACGTGACCGCCTGGCAGCATTCCTGACCGACCGCGGCTATGACGTTTCGGGCAGCCAGGGCGCGATCTACCTGTGGGTCAAGGTGCCCACCGCCGATCGCGGGCAAGCCCCGTGGAGCGAAGCGGAGCGCGGGCAAGCCCCGTGGAGCGAAGCGGAGCGCGGGTTCTTCGCGCGGCTGCTCGAGCACGGCATCGTGGTGAGCCCGGGCGAGTCATTCGGCAAGGGTGGCGAGGGCTACTTCCGCCTGGCGCTCGTTCCCAGTCTCGAGCAGATCGAGCAGGCCATCGCCACCTGGGAGAGGATTACGCTATGAGCCTCGCTACCACCGACCTCGCCGCCCTGATCGGCTCGGCCTTCGAAGATCCTACGCAGCTCGAGCGGGCCGAGACACAGCTCGCCGTCGAGGAAGTCATTGACGGTCTCGATCGAGGTGAGCTGCGCCTGGCCGAGAAATCCAATGCCGAGTGGATCGTCCATCCGTGGGTGCAGCAGGCCATCCTGCTCTACTTCCGCTTACGTCAGGTCGAGACGTGGCAGGTCGGCCACTTCGAGTACCACGACAAGATTCCGCTCAAGCACGACTACGCGCGCCTGGGCGTGCGCGTGGTGCCGCCGGCGGTGGCGCGGTATGGTAGCTTTCTCGAGCCCGGCGTCATCATGATGCCCAGCTACGTCAACATCGGCGCGCGCGTCGGCTCGGGCACGATGGTCGACACCTGGGCCACCGTCGGCAGTGGCGCGCAGATCGGGCGCGACGTCCACCTGGCTGGCGGCGTGGGCATCGGCGGCGTGCTCGAACCGCCCGGGGCACGACCGGTCATCGTCGAAGATGGCGCGTTCATCGGCTCGCGCTGCATCGTCACCGAGGGCATGTTGATCGAAGAGGGCGCGGTGCTCGGCGCGAACGTGACGCTCACCAGCAGCACGCCCATCATCGACGTCACCGCCGACGAGCGCATCACCCACCGCGGCCGCGTGCCCGCTCGCTCGGTGGTTGTGCCCGGGACCCGCGCCCGCAGCTTCCCTGCCGGCGAGTTCCAGGTCAGCTGCGCGCTCATCGTCGGCCAGCGCACTCCCTCAACCGATCGCAAAACATCCCTCAACCAGGTGCTGCGCGATTTCGGCGTCAGTACGTGAGAGCATGTCCACAGGGGACTCCTCGGGGGAGGCTGGCATTCGCTCCACCAGCGGCACCCGCGGGGTCCCCTTCAGGGAGCTTTGATTGGGTGACCCGGACGCCGCCGGCCGTACAATTTGCACCGAATGAGCGTTGACGGTCGCGCACCGGGACCAGACGGGCTCGCTCGGGCTCGGCCCGAACGAGCACTGCTGCTGGCGGCGGACACGGGCGCCGCGCCATGGTCCGTCACCGAGTCATTGGACGAGCTCGAAGAACTGGCCCGCACCGCCGGCGCAGAGATCGTCGGACGCCTGTCACAGCGCCTCGAGCACCCCGACCCACGCACCTATCTGGGCCGCGGCAAACTCCAGGAAGCGCGCGACCTGGCGATAGAAGCAGGCGCGGATCTGGTCATCGTCGACGACGAGCTACCACCGAACAGCCAGCGGTCGATGGAAGAGATCCTCGGCCGCCGCATCGTGGATCGCACGCTGCTGATCCTGGACATTTTCGCCCAGCGCGCACGCACGCACGAGGGTCGGGTCCAGGTGGAGCTGGCTCGGCTCGAGTACTTGCTGCCGCGCCTGACCCGGGCGTGGACCCACCTCGAGCGACAGGTCGGCGGCATCGGCGTGCGCGGCGGCCCCGGCGAGACGCAGATCGAGCTCGACCGTCGCTTGATCCGCACGCGCATCAGCGCCCTCAAGCGCGAAATCGAAGCCATCCGCGTCCACCGCGCCGGCCAGCGCTCGGCGCGCGAGCGGGCCGGCGTGCCGGTTGCCGCGCTCATCGGCTACACGAACGCGGGCAAGAGCACGCTGTTCAATCGCCTGACACGGGCTGGCGCGCTCGCCGAAGACAAGCTGTTCGCCACCCTCGACCCACTGACGCGGCGGATCATGCTGCCTGGTGGCCAGGAGGTGCTGCTGTCTGACACGGTCGGCTTCATCGCCAAGCTGCCGACCGACCTGGTGGCCGCATTCCGCGCCACGCTGGAGGAGCTCGAGGCGGCTGACCTGCTGCTGCACGTCGTCGACGTCTCGTCCGAGCGAGCGTCCGAACGCGCGGACATCGTCCAGGGCGTGCTCGACGAGCTCGGCGTTGGCGATCGACCGATGCTCAGCATCATGAACAAGGCTGACCTACTGGCCGAGTCGGCCGAACGGCTGGAGCAAACGCAGCCAGAGGCGCGCGCGGCCGATTGCGTCGTCGTTTCAGCCAGGCTCGGCTGGAATATCGACGAGCTGCTCGAGCGCATCGAGGCGATGCTCGAGCGCGGTTTTCTCCGCGTACGGGTGCGCATTCCCTACGATCAAACGGCATTAGTCGATCTCTTCCATCGTAGGGGCACCATCGCCACCGAGCGCCATACCGAAACGGGCACGCTGATCACCGGCTCGTTACCGGCACGCTTCGCCGGCGCATTCCGTCGCTATGCCGTTCGGTAACTACCGAATCGACGGCTGGCTCATCGCGTTCGAATTAGACTTTCGCTCAGCCTCAATGGAGAGGAGCGTCCATCGACCATGACGCAGCAGGATGTCGGCAACATCCATTCGCGCTCGGCGGACAGCGGCGTCCGCGGCATGAGCTCAGCCTGGCAAGACGCGCTGCAGCAGTACGAGCGCGCCGCCGACAAGCTGGACCTTGGCTCAGCGGTTCGAGAGGTGCTGCGCTATCCCAAGCGCGAGGTGACGGTCCACTTTCCCGTCCAGCTCGACGACGGTACGACGCACGTGTTCACCGGCTATCGCGTCTGGCACAACCTGGCGCGCGGCCCGGCCAAGGGCGGCATGCGCTTCCATCCCGAGTCGGACCTGGAAGAGATCCGCGCGCTGGCCATGCTGATGACGTGGAAGTGCGCCTGCGTCAAGATCCCGTACGGCGGCGCCAAGGGGGGCGTCACCTGCGATCCGAAATCGATGAGCCGCCGCGAGTTGGAGCGGTTGACGCGGCGCTTCACCACCGAGATCGGCGACATGATCGGTCCCGACAGCGACATTCCGGCGCCGGACGTGAACACCAACGCGCAGGTGATGGCCTGGATGATGGACACGTACTCGATGCACCACGGCTACTCGATTACCGGTGTGGTCACCGGCAAGCCGGTCAGCATCGGCGGCAGCGAGGGCCGCCAGGAAGCCACCGGTCGGGGCGTGATCTACACCATTCAGGAAGCGGCCAAGACCATCGACCTGGACCTGAACGGCGCGCGGGTGGTGGTCCAGGGCTTCGGCAACGCCGGCGAAGCGGCGGCGCGCTTCATCTCGGAGCTGGGTGCCCGGGTGATCGCGGTGAGCGATTCACGCGGCGGAGTCTTCGCCGGCGATGGGCTCGACCTGCCCCTGGTGACTCGACATAAGCAGGAGACCGGCTCGGTGACGGGCGCGCCGCGCACGCGCCCGGTGTCCAATGAAGAACTGCTCGAGCTGGACTGCGACATCCTGATCCCGGCCGCCCTGGAGGGCGTGATCACCGAGCGCAATGCGCGACGTGTTCGGGCGCGCATCGTCGCCGAGGCCGCCAACGGTCCGACCACCCCGGACGCCGACGACATCCTGCGCGAGCGCGGCGTCATGGTCATCCCGGACATCCTGTGCAACGCCGGCGGGGTGACCGTCAGCTACTTCGAGTGGGTCCAGGATCGCGAGGAGTTCTTCTGGAGCATCGACGAGATCAACGCGCGCTTGCGGCGGGTGATGGTGCGCTCGTTCGAGGACGTCCACCGCACCTCGACCGAGCATGACGTCGACCTCCGCCTGGCGGCGTACATGCT
>VBGG01000534.1 GCA_005883405.1 Chloroflexota bacterium
ACGATTTGCTGACGTCGGTGAGAAATGTGCCGGCCATGATCGCGTTGCAGCGCACCGTGGGTCCGAACGCGTGCGCAAAGCCGACGGTGATTGCGTTGAGGCCGGCTTTCGCCGCTGCGTAGGGGATGATGTCGGCGCGCGGCCGTACGGCGCCGGTGCTGCTGATGTTGATGATCGAGCCTCCGCCACCGGCCGCCATTCGGCTGCCGACGAGCGCTGCCAGTCGGAATGGACCCTTCAGATTGACACCGACCACTTTGTCGAAGAGGTCCTCCGAAACATCCTCCACCCGGTCGTAGCGAGGGGACATGCCGGCATTGTTTACCAATACGTCGACGCGCCCGAAGCAGCGGTACACCTCATCGACGAGCGCCGGAAGCTCATCCCAGTGCCCGACATGGCAGGCGTACGGCAGCGCGCGGCGGCCGGTCGTCCGCACGATCTCGTCGGCAAGGGCCTGGCAGGGCTCGAGATGGCGGGCAACGATGGCCACGTCGGCGCCGGCCTGGGCAAAGCCCTGGACCATCGCCCGGCCGAGTCCGCGACTACCGCCGGTCACCAGGGCTACCCGGCCATTCAGCCGAAACAGCCCACCCTGCGGCATCAGCGCAGGCTGAGCTCGGGCATGCCGACGACGCTGCGCCTTGCCAGCTCGGCCTGCTCGTCCTCAGACATGTGCAGGATATCGGTCAGCACCTGCCGGGTATGCTCGCCGATGGCCGGTACCCCGACGTACGCTGGCCCCAGGTAGCTGGCCACATGCAGGACCGGACCAGGCATGACCACCGGCCCCAGGATTGTGCCCGCCAGGTCGACCAATGTTCGCTCGCGGAAGTGCGGATCGGCGACGATGTCACTGGAGTCGTTGACCGCGGCGGCGACAACCTCGAATCGATCCAGAATCTCGAGCACCTCGTCGCGCGGGCGCGAGCGCACCCAGGCGCGCACGATCTCCTGCAACTCGGCGTCGTGACGCATGCGCGCGGTATTGGTGGCGAATCGCTCGTCCTCCAACAGGTCCGCCCGGCCGATGGCCTGGAAGAAGCGCACGGCGATGGTCTGCGAGGAGGCGGCGATCGACAGCCACCGCCCGTCGGCTGCCTCATAGATGCCACGCGGCGATGCCGCGCCGGTGGTGTTTCCCTGACGGGTCATGATCTCGCCAGTCGCGGAGAACTTGAGAATGGCGTCACCCAGAATGAACATCAGCGGCTCATACAGCGCCACGTCCACCACCTCCCCCAGCCCGCGTGTCTCGCGACGGAACAGCGCCATGGCCGTCCCGAACGCGGCCGAAATACCGGCGATGGAGTCGGCGAAGCCGAAGGGCGGCGACGTCGGCGGTGTCTCCGGCCAGCCATTGAGAAAGGCGTAGCCGCTGGCGGTCTCAGCCACGGTGCCGAAGCCGGGCCGTCCGCGGTACGGGCCGGTCTGCCCGAAGCCGCTCACGCGCACGAGGATCAGGCGGGGGTTGTCACGGCTGAGCGCGGCGTAATCCAGGCCCCACTCCTCCAACCGACCGGGCCGGAAGGACTCGATCACGACGTCGACCTCAGCCGACAGACGACGCACCAGGTGACGACCTTCAGGCAGCCTGAGGTCAATCGCCGCCGAGCGTTTTCCAGCGTTCAACCGCGCGAAGCCCAGGGACAATCCGTCCTTCTGGGGTGTCCACTGGCGGGCGAAGTCACCCGTCCGAGGGTCTTCGACCTTGATGACGTCAGCGCCGAAATCTCGCAGCATGCGGCCGGTCGTCGGCGCGGCGTACATGGTGCCCAGCTCCAGGACGCGAACACCGTTGAGCGGAGCTGGTCCGGTCATCAGACGCGCCACTGAATGTGTTGAGGCTCGAGGTACTCGCGGATACCCCATTCGCCAAGCTCGCGACCCACCCCCGAACGCTTGAAGCCGCCAAACGGCGCGTCAGGCCGCATGTTGCCCCCACCGTTGATCCACACTGTGCCGGCTTGCAGGCGAGCCGCCACCTGGCGCCCGTGCTCGGGGTCCGGCGTGTACACGTTTGCCGCCAGGCCGTACATCGTGTCGTTGGCCAGGCGGACCGCTTCGTCCTCGTCTTTGAACGTCAGCAACACGGCGACGGGTCCGAAGATCTCCTCCTGGACGGCTCGGGCGTGCGGGTCGAGCCCGCCGATCACCAGCGGGTTGACGAACCACCCGACGCTGGGCTCCGGGCGCGACGACTCGAGCACCACCTGGCCGCCCTCGGCCAGCGCACCATCGATGTAGCCGCGCACGCGGGCCTGGTGGTCCGGCCGGATCATCGGGCCGATGTTGGTGGCCGGGTCCCATGGATCGCCTACCCGTAACAGCTCGAAAGCACTGGCGCTAGCGTCCAGAAACTCGTCGAGCAGACTCTCGTGGACGAGCAGACGTGCCAGCGCGGCGCAGCCCTGGCCGCCATTGCGCGCCCAGCGCAGGTGCATGTCGGCAGCGATCGATCTGACATCCACACCCTCGAGGACGATGTTCGGCGACTTGCCACCGAGCTCGAGCGTAACGCCCTTCAACCCGGCGGCGGCCTGCTGCATGATTCGCGCACCGACCCCGTCGGAGCCGGTGAAGGACACACGGTCCACGCCGGGGTGACTGGACAGGTGTTGGCCCACCTCCGGCCCGCCGATCACGAAGTTAAGTACGCCTGGCGGCAGCTCCGCCTCGCGGGTGAGGTCGCCCAGCCACAGCGTGGTCAGCGGTGTGCGCGGTGACGGCAGCACTACCGCCGTGCAGCCAGCGGCCAGCGCCGCCCCCCACTTGAAGATGCCCAGGTTGAGCGGATAGTTGTAGCCGGTGATTGCCGCCACCACCCCGACCGGTCGATAGGCCACCTCGCTCAGTGTCGGCACCGGGTCCGACCAGGGTCCGAGCGGTTCGGTTCGATCCCGTTTGGCGGCGTCGGCCTGCCAGCGAAGGTGCGCGAGTCCCAGGCGGACCTGCATGACCTCGGCGAGTGTGACCGGCGTACCGACCTCGTTGACAATTGACGCGGTCAGCTCGTTGACTCGCACCTCCAGCACGTCCGCCAGACGGTGCATGGCGCGCGATCGCTCGTCGCCAGACAACTGGGACCACCCGCCAAAGGCCGTCCGCGCGGCTCGGACTGCCGCGTCGACCTGCGCCGTCGTGGCGGCGTTGACCACGGCGATGACCTGTTCAGTGGCCGGGTTGAAGACATCGATCGAGCCGCCCTCACCAGCCACCAGTTGGCCGCCGATGGTGAGGGCACGCGTTGCCGGAATCCAGTCGCGCAGCGCGGGCGCTAAGGCGAGCGTCATTGGTGAGGTTCCTCCGTGGGTGCTTTGAGCATCAGGCCGACGCGGCGGCACACGCACACGAGCACGTCATGCTGGTTGTAGCCGCGATGTTCGAACCAGACGATGCCAGAGTCGGTGCGGCTCCTGGATTCGCGCTTTTCGACAATGGTGGTTTCGCCCCGCAGCGTGTCGCCATGGAACACCGGGTGTGGGAACTCCACCTTGTCATAGCCCAGATTGCCCAGCGTGGTGCCGAACGTCAGCTCGAGCACGTGGAAGCCGCCGATGAGGGCCAGGGTGAACAAGCTGTTCACCAGCTGACGGCCGTGGATGGTCTTTTTGGCGAACTCCGCGTCGAGGTGCAGCGGCTGGGGGTTCATGGTCAGCGACGTGAACAAGACGTTGTCCATCTCGGTCACCGTCCGCGTGAACGGATGGCGGTAGACCTTGCCGATCTCGAACTCCTCGAAGTACAGACCGCGCATCTAGTTTTCCCTCCGGGGGTCAACATTTCCCGCTTCTGCCAGCCACTCGCGGGCGGTGTCGTAGTGGGCTTTGTCGATGTGCCCGCCACGGTAGCGGACGGCACCTTCACCGCGCGCGGCGCCTGCCTCGTACGCAGCCGCCAGACCCTGGTAGTACGCGATCTCGTCGGCCGAGGGTGAGAACACCTCGTTGACAACCGCCGTGTGTGACGGATGGATCACGATCATGCCGCGGAAGCCGAGCTGGCGACCCTGCGCGGCGAAGGCCCGCAGTCCATCGAGATCATCCAGCCGCTCCCACAGGCAGGTCAGCGGATGAACGTTTGCTTCGCGGCAGGCGAGCAGCACGCGACTCCGCAGGTACAGCGTTTCGAGCCCCTCCGGGGTCCACTGGTAGCCGACAGCACGGGCGATGTCGGCGTGCTCAGCCGTCGGGCCAACCATCGCGCCGACACGTGGCGAGGCCAGCGCGATGTCACGGCAATGCTGGATCGCACTGAGGGTCTCGACCGGGATGATGTATTCCAGCCCGCTGACGCCGGTGCGCGTCTCGAAGTGGTCGACCAGCGCGTCCAGGCCATGCACGTCCGACGCATCGTTCATCTTCGGCGCGAAGACACCCGTCAGGCCGTGCACCAGCGTGGCTTCGAGGTCGGCACCAGTCATCTTCGACGACAGTGGATTGGTACGGACAAAGATGCCGACCGACGGACTCTGTTGCCGAAGGTGGCAGATCACCTCGGCGGCCGTCTGCCGCGCGGCGGCCTTGGCATGCTCCGGCACCGAGTCCTCCAGGTCCACGACGATGGCGTCGGGACCCGCGCGGAGCGCCTTGTCTGCCCAGTCGGGTTTGTGGGCAGGCACGAACAGCAGCGAACGGTACGGGCGCATCTCAGTAGCTGCGGGGAAGCCCGAGCACGTGCTCGGCCACGTAGTTGAGCACCATCTCCTGGCTGATCGGGGCGATGCGCATCAAGCGCGACTCGCGAAAGTAGCGCTCGATGTGAAACTCCTTGCTGTAGCCGTAGCCGCCGAAGACGCTCAAGGCGGAATCAGCGGCCTGGAAGCCGGCCTCCGCCGCAAGGTACTTGGCGGCGTTGGCCTCGCGGCCGCAGTCGAGGTCATGGTCGAGCATCCAGGCAGCTTTCTGGCACACGGCATCAGCCGCATCGAGCTTGATCAACGCCTCAGCTAGCGGAAAGGCGATACCCTGGTTCTGGCCGATCGGACGTCCGAACACCACCCGCTGTCTGGCGTACTCCGTCGCCCGTCGCAACGCGGCGCGGCCGATACCGATGGCAGCATTCGCCGAGATCACCCGCTCGGCGTTGAGCCCGGCCAGCAGCGTGCGAAAGCCGGCGCCCTCCTCACCAACGCGGTCCTCCCACGGGACGAACAGGTCGTCGATGAACAACTCGTTGGTGTCGATGGCGTTGCGACCCATTTTGGGAATGCGGCGGATGTCGATGTGCTCGCGGTCCATCTCGGCGAACAGTAGCGTCATGCCGGCTGTCTTCCTGGGCGAGGCGTCGCGCGGCGCGGTTCGGCACAGCAGCAGCAGACGCTCCGCCTCCTGAGCCTTGGTGATCCACACCTTCTTACCCGAGACGAGATAGCCGCCCTCGACTTTCCGGGCGAAGGTCGAGATATTGGTCGTATCGGTGCCAGCATCCGGTTCGGTCACCGCAAACGATACGTGCAGGTCGCCGCTCACCAGGCGCGGCAAGAAACGCCGCTTCAATTCCTCCGAGCCATGCTTGATGATTGGCTCAAAGCCGAAGATACCGATGTGGACCGCGCTGCAACCATTCATACCCGCACCGGAGGCGGCGATCTCCTGTTCGACAATGGCCGCCTCGGTGACGCCCAGTCCGGCGCCGCCATACTCGGTGGGAACCGTAAGCCCGAGCCAGCCACCTTCGACGATGGCGTTGTAGAAGTCCCAGGGAAACTCCCTGGATTCGTCGTGCTCCATCCAGTAGTCGTCGGGAAAGTTCGCACACACTTCGCGAACGACTTTGCGGATCTCCTCGTGGACGGGAATGGGTGCAAAATCCATACGACGGAACCCCCTCAGCGCGCGCGCCCGGCGGGCATCGCGACAGTACGATCGAAGGTCTCGGAGGTGACGCCGTCATCGCGCAAGACGGACTTGCGCACCTTCTCTGAGGGCGTCTTCGGCAGCACATCGACGAAGCGGAGGAAGCGCGGAATGGCGAACGCGGGCATACGCGCTTCGCACCAGGTCCACAGAGCATCCGGTTCAGTCCGCCCGTCAGCTACCACCACGGCCATGACTTCATCCTCGCCAGCTTCGATGTCGGCTCTGACGCCAATGACCGCACACTCCAGTACAGCCGGGTGGGCCTGGAGAACCTGCTCCACTTCGTACGAGCTGATGTTCTCGCCGCGGCGGCGCAGCGCGTCCTTGTAGCGGTCGACGAAGTAGTACCAGCCGGCCTCGTCGCGTCGCAGCGCATCGCCGGTGTGGAACCACAGGTTGCGCCAGGCTTCGACGGTACGCTCGGGCATGCCGTAGTACCCCAGGCTGCAGGTCCAGGGCTGCTTCGGGCGGACTACCAGCTCGCCGATGTGTCCGACCGGCACCTCCTGGTCCGTCTCGGGGTCGACCAGGCGGATGTCGAACCAGTCGGCCACCTGCAGCCCGGCCGCGCCAGCGGGGCGGTCCTCAGCATACGGCGACAGAATCGGGGCCGACGTTTCGGTCAACCCGAACACCTCGACGAATGCCTCGATGCCATAGCGCTGTTTGAAGTCCTGGAGGATGGAGGAGGCAGTCGGCGCGGCGAAAATGCACCGCAGCGGGTTGTCAGCATCGTCCGCGCGGCGGGGCTGCTTCCACACGAAGTCCATCATCACGCCGAGGAAGTTGGTGACGGTGACACCGCCATCGCGCACCTGGTCGATCCAGCGACTGGCGCTGAACTTCGGCCTGACCACGAGCCGCGCGCCGGCGATGAGCGCCGGGTACGCCGCCATGAACTGGGCGTTGCCGTGGAAGAGCGGCGTGACGGTCATGTAGGTGTCGTCACGCGTCAGCCGTGTGAGTGACACCACCTCCTGGCCGAAGAAGTACATCTGGGCGTGCGGCATGGCCACGCCCTTGGAGGGGCCGGTGGTGCCCGAGGTGAAAAAGACCGCGGCCAGCGAGCGTGGCTCCGGCGCCGGCAGCTCGCGCCGCTGGCCAGCTTCCAGCTGTTCCCACGGCGCGGCCGACCAACCCCGCGCGCGCAGGGTCGCCAGTGCTGCGTCGCGACAACCGGAGTCGATCACCCAGAACTGCTCGATGCCCGGAATCGCGTCCGCCACAGCTGCGAACCGGTCGGCGAACACGTCGTCGATGACGGCCCAGCGCGGGGCGGTTGTTTTCACCTGGTGGGTCAGGAAGTCAGCGGTGTAGGCGGTGTTGATGGGTACCTCCACCAGGCCAGCGAAGGCAGTACCAAACCAGGTGCGGATGAGTTGCGAAGAGTTGGCAGCCATGATCAACACACGGTCGCCTGGCGCGGCGCCGGCGGCGGTCAAAGCGCCGGCCACGGCTTCGGTCTCGGCGAGCATCTGGCCGTACGTCCAGCGGCGTTGCTCCTCGGGTGTCACCAGGAACACGGCATCCGGTTGTTCAGCGGCGCGGACGCGCAGGACGCGCGGCAAGGTCCAGTCGGCTGGGTCAGCAAACGTGGGCCGGAGGTCGGCGTAGGTGCGCGTCATACTGCCCGACACGTGATAATCATATGCATAATTT
>VBGG01000535.1 GCA_005883405.1 Chloroflexota bacterium
CCGCGTTGGCTCGCACGCTTGCCTGCCCCGTCATCCTGGTGGTCGATGCGGCAGCACTGAGCGGCACGGCCGCCGCACTCGTGCTCGGCTGCCAGCAGATGCAGCCAGGTGTACAGCTTGCGGGCGTGGTACTCAACCGTGTTGGCAGCCAGACACATCTCGAAGCAACCGCGGAGGCCATTCGGCGCGCCACAGGGCTGCCGGTCCTGGGTAGCCTACCCAACGATCCGCTGCTGGCGGTGCCCGAGCGTCATCTGGGACTGGTGCCGGCTGGCGAGGGTGGAATGCGTGCCGTCACGCTGGCGCGACTGGCGGACATGGTCAGCCGGCGCTTCGATCTGGAGGTGCTTCGGCGCATCGCCAACTCGGCGCCACCCATACGAATCGAAGCCGCGCCCGCCATCCCGATGGAACAGGCGTCAGTGCGGATCGCCGTCGCCCAGGACCGCGCCTTTGGCTTCTACTATCAGGACACCATCGACCTGCTCCGCGAGTGCGGCGCGGACATCGTTCCATTCTCGCCACTGGATGACGAGACGTTGCCTGGCGAAACGGCTGGCGTGTACCTGGGCGGCGGTTTCCCCGAGCTGTACGCGAAAGAGATTGCCGCCAATCACCGTATGCGGGCGGCGATCTGTGGGCACGCACGTCAACAACGTCCGATCTACGCCGAATGCGGCGGCCTGATGGCGCTTGGCGAGACGCTGACCACCTTCGACGGGGAGACGTTGCCGATGTTCGGAGTCGTACCGGTCGCCTCACGCATGCAGCGCGAGGCATTGACGATCGGTTACCGCGAGATCGCCGCGCTGCACGCTTCGCCGCTGATGGACCCAGGCACGCGGGTGCGCGGCCACGAGTTCCACTGGTCGGTCGCCGATCCGCCGCCGATGGAGGTAGCCGCGTACCGAGTCCTCGACGATGGCGATCGGTTCGAAGGCTTCTGCGTCGGATCGACCCTGGCCTCTTACGTCCACTTGAACCTGGCCGGCGCGCCGCAACTGGCTCACCACTTCGTTGCCTCGTGCGCGCGCGCTCGAAGCTAGCATGCGTAGGCGGAGCAAGGGAGCCTGATGCCTCGACCAGCCATAGCCGATTTCGTCGCCACCACCCAACGACCGACTGACTTTCTCGATTTTTGGCAAAAGACGCGGAGCGATCTCGAGGCCACACCCGCCAACATCTCATCTGAGGCCGAGCCGCTGCGCTCGACCGACACGGTGGAGACCTTCGCGATAAGCTTCACGAGTCTCGGCAACGCGCGCATCTTCGCGTGGCTCTGCCTGCCTCGCGGGAGCCGCGCCTGCCCCGGTCTGCTGCTGCCGCCCGGCTACAGCGCGGTTCCGACGATCCCACGCGCCTGGGCAGAACTCGGTTATGCGGCGTTGCAGGTAAGCCCTCGCGGACATCACCGCAGTGACGGCGACGTCGCCCCCGGTTTCCCCGGCTACATGACCGCCGGCATCGAGGACCCACGGGGCTACATCTATCGCGGCGCCTACTGTGACGTCTGGCGCGCCGTCGATGTGCTGCTGCGGCGCCCAGAGGTGGACGACCGCCGCATCGCCGTGACCGGCGGCAGCCAGGGCGGCGCGCTGTCGCTGGTCGCCGCGGCGGCTCGTCCCGAGATCGTCGCCGTCGCCGCCGATGTGCCGTTTCTGACCGGAATTCGCGATTCTCTGCGGCTAGGCGGTTCGTATCCCTACGAAGAGATCAAGGACTACCTGCGCCAGCACCCCGAGCGCGAAGCAGACGTCCTCCGCACGCTGGACTACGTCGACACGCTCAACTTCGCCGATTCCATCCGCGTGCCAACCCTCTTGAGCGCCGGCCTGAGCGACGACGTCTGCCCGCCCGAGACGGCCTACGCGCTCTACAACCGGCTGCAGTGTCCGAAAGAGATCCGCGCCTATCCGAACACCGGTCACGAAGGAGGCGGCCTGACCCATACGCTGGTAAAACAGGCCTGGCTCGCACTCCAGCTCAAGCCCCAGCCAGCTGGCGAAGCGCGCGTTACCGCTGCCGCTGGAGCATAAAAAACGGGGTAATGAGACAGCACGAAAGCCGGAGGCTTCATCGCGTGTATCGGTTCGGCGCTCGTTGCCGGTGGGCGCATTCGCGGGCAATCATCCATCATCCAGTCCGATGGTGTGAATCGTCCGCGGCAGGATCTTCAGAATGATCCGCTGCTGACCCTCCGTACGAAACGGGTACCGCTCCGTCCCGAGGTACCGGCCATCGCCACGCTCGGCATCATGGCCTTTCTGGTGTCGTGGAATCAGTTTCTGTGGCCGCTGGTCGTGCTGTCGTCGCAAGAGCGATTCACGCTGCCGCTGGGCCTCTCGCTGCTGGGCCTTGGCTCCACGTTTCTGGTCGACTACCAGCTATGGATGGTCGCCGCCACGCTGGCCGTCATCCCGCCCCTGGCATTCTTCCTGATCCTCCAACGCCCCTATCTGCGCGGCCTGGAAACGCTGTCGGGGCTGAAGGAATGGCACGCGCCACCGCGGGGCCTGGCCACCTGCGCCCAGATGGGGCAAGATGGAGCGGATGTCGCCAGCTACGGTTCGCCGGGCGCGGATCGGGTTCATAGGCGCAGGCTGGTGGGCGACGTTTGCCCACCTGCCCTCGCTTACCACCTACCCGCGGGCAGAAGTGGTGGCCGTCGCTGACCCAGCCCCCGAACGTCTGGCACGGGCCGCCGAGCACTTTGGCATCGCCGCCCAGTACGCCGATTACCGCGTGATGTTGGATCGCGTTGACCTGGACGGTGTAGTTGTGGCCACACCCCACAACACGCACTTCACCATTTCGAAAGACGTGCTGACGCGAGGTATCCCGCTCATGCTCGAGAAGCCCATGGTGCTCCGCGCGCGGGACGCACGCGAGCTGGTCAACCTGGCGGACGAGCGCGGTGTGCCCCTGGTCATCGGCTATCCGTACCACTTCGTCGAGCAGCACGCGCAGTTGCGGCAGCGCATCGCCGAGGGCGCCCTCGGACAGCTACAGCTGGTGCACTCGTTGTTCGCATCGATGGTGCTCGAGTACTACCGGGCCAACCCGCAAGCGTACGCGGACGTCTTCAAATGGGAGGTGACCGGCCCACAGCCGACCACCTACAGTGAGCCCTCGGTGGCCGGTGGTGGTCAGGGCCAACTCCAGGTGACACACTCCGCGGCCTTGCTATTGTGGCTGACGAACCTGAAGCCACGGACGGTGACTGCGTTTCTCGATAATTTCGAGCTGAAGGTGGATCTGTGCGACGCCATCAGCGTGCGCTTCGAAGGCGGCACGATCGGCACAGTGGCAAGCACCGGCGGTATCCCCGCAAGCCACTCCGGCCACCAGCAACACGAGCTACGGTTGTACGGCAGCGACGGCTACGCCCTGGTCGATGCCATGTCCGGCACGTGCAGCATCTTCTACAATGACGGCTCGTCCGAAGAATTCAATGAGGTGCCTCCCGCTCGGCGCTACCCGCTCGAGGCAACCTCACGACACCTGGTCGATCTCGTCCTGGGTGAAATCCCGTCGACCTGCAACGCGTCGCCCGGCGAGATAGGTGTCCGCACGGTGGAACTCCTCGAGGCAGCGTATCGGGCCGCTGCAGAGCAGCGCGTCGTGACGATTGACGAGTTGTACGCGGGCGATATCCGGGACAAACAGCTCACATGAGAATCGCGGAGGTGGAATCGCTCCTGCTGCGCGGAGCGCACTTTGTTCGCATTACCACTGAGCAGGGTCAGGTTGGGCTCGGTCAGTCCGCGTGTTGGGCCTATCCGGAAGCGGTCGACGCAATCATTCCTTCCTTCCGCGCATATCTCGTCGGAAAGGATCCGCGTCAGATCGAACGCCACTGGCAGCACCTGTACCGCATGGGTCCGTTTCGCGGCTCCGTGCTGAGCGGTGCCGTGAGCGCCACCGACATCGCCCTGTGGGATATCAAAGGTCAGATCCTGCAAGCCCCGATCTGGGAGCTGCTGGGTGGCAAGTACCGCGACCGCGTGCGTCTGCACCTCCTCATGGGCGGTGCCACACCTGAAGAGTTGCGCGCGAATGCTCGCGCCGCCGCCGACGAGGGCTTTACGGCAATCAAGTTTGACCCGGTTCCGGATCGGTTTGGCGATATGACGCAGGACGCACTGGTGGTCGGCGTCGCCGAGCGTGTTGCTGCCGTGCGCGAGACGGTCAAGAGCGACGTAGACATCATTCTCGAGCTGCATCGCAAGCTGACGCCGCTTCAAGCCTTGCCAGTCATCGAGGCTGTCGCTCAGTTCCATCCCCTCTTCGTCGAGGATCCGGTCCAGATTGACAGCATCATGTCGCAGGCTGACATCGCGCGACGCCTGTCGACGCCAATCGCCAACGGCGAGCGGTTGCACACCATCTGGGAGTTCCGCGAGCTGCTGGTCTATGGCGGCAGCCAGTATGTGCGTCCGGACGTCGGCCTGGCCGGGGGTTTGACCCATACGCGCAAGATCGCCGCAATCGCCGAGAGCTTTCACAGCGCAGTGGTGACCCACAATTTTCTGGGTCCGGTGCTTACCGCGGCGGCGGTCCATCTTGACACGGCGATTCCGAACTTCGTGGTCCAGGAATACGCGCGCACCGACGAGACTGACAGATGGTCAGGCTTCGAGGGCGTGCTGCAGCGCCAGGGCGGTTATCTGCTGCCGCCGGAGGTCCCCGGGCTCGGTATCCGCCTGGTCGACACGACCGTGGATGGCCCGCTCGGGCCACTGGGCGATCGCCCGCTGCACGACATCCCGCTGCGGGAAGACGGCTCGATCGTTTACGCTGTATGAAGGTCCTGCTCGTTGGCGGCGCCGGACTCGTGGGCTCGTTCATCACCCCATACCTGAGGCCGCACCACTCCCTCCGCGTGCTCGACCTTCGGCCGCCGCAACACGACGTCGAGTACATCCCGGGCTCGATCACCAGCCACGACGACTTGCGGCGCGCGCTCGAGGGGATGGACGTTTTTATCAACATGGTCATGAAGAGCCCACAGGGCGGCTCCTCCAACGACCAGACGTTAACCGAGATCGTCGAGAACTATGAGGTCAACACGCTGGGACTGCACCTGTTGTTGTGGACCGCGCAAGGCATGGGTATCAAACGCGGCGTCCACACCAGCACGATGAGCGTCCATTACCGCGAGCGGACCTGGTTCCCGTCGGAGGAGTCAGTTCCCCTCGATACGCCGAGTGTGTACGGCCTCACGAAGGGCTTCGGCGAAGGAATCTGTCAGTACTTTGCCCGTTGGTTCGATATGAACCTTCTCGCTCTTCGCATTACCGGCCCGCGCACCCGCTGCCAATTCCTGGCTGAAAGAAGTTCGGCTTCAGGGGAGCACCACCTTTACTGGACTGATGAGGAGGATCTCGCGCGTGCGTATCTCGCCGCGCTTCAGGCAGTCCAGGTCGGCCATGGCCGCTTCGAAGCAGTGTTCATCGCAGGGGACGAGGCCGAGCAGGAGCACAACCTGAGCAAAGCCCACCGCTTGCTCGGCTGGGAGCCCCAATCACAGAAGTATCTGTCAGGCTAACATTCCGTGCTTTTGCAGCAAGTCGTGCAGGCTGCCTCCGAGCACGCGTTCCATATCACCGGCAGGGATGATCGCCGAGCAGTGAGTTCTTATCACCTCCAGCGCCTGTCGATAGGTCATCGCCCAGCGAACCACCGGATAGTCGGAGCCCCAGTGCAGCCGCTCAGGCCCGAAGTGCTCGTACAGCGCCCGAACAATGAAAGCGCTTTCGGCGTGCGGGTAGTCCCAGCCGACCGGCGCCACATAGTGAAAACCCGACAGCTTGATGTGGACGTTGGCCCGCGCCGCGGAAGTGAGGATCTCCTTCAGGGCGGGTCCACCAGGACCCTCGGCGGTGACCGGATAGGCCATATGGTGGCACACGAACGGTGTCTCCGGGAATTGCTCCGCTAGCCTGCGTAGGGCTGGCTGAAGATGCACCGGCAAGTGGATGCTGACGATCTGATTCAACCTGGCGGCGGTGCGGAAGAACGCCTGGCCACCGTCCGAGATGAACCACGATCCGTCGTCGTCAGCCTCGACGTAATGGGTGAAGCCCCGAAGGTTGTACGTTGTGACTGCCTGGTCGAGACGTTCAGCCGCGCCCGGCGTGTGGTACGTCGGAGTCCACATGCAGTCAACGTCAGCAAACTGATACAGCCGATCTGGGAAGCGACGCACGCAGTACTGAACGTAGTCGTTGTTGTCAGGATTGTGGTCGATGCGCGCGGCAACCAGGACGGCCTCTTCGACGCCGCACTCGTCCATCTCGAACAACAATTGCTCGACCGCCGCTCGGCTGTACGGATCCGGTACCGGTGGCTCGTACGGCCAGTAGCGCCACGCATGGCAGTGCGAATCGACAATCATGCCGCTGATCTCCCAATCGCCGCGAGGCCAACGATACGCTCACCCACCAGTCTAACCGCGGACAGTTCACAGACGTCGTCTCGCCCAGGGGTGCGTTGCTTGTATACCAGCATTCGCTCATGACGCGCCTGACCTGTCACGGATCGCCTCGGCCAAGCGAACACTTGTGCGGTTTGACACATCCCTGCCTGGGCCATATGTTTCGCAGCGGGGACGTTCGGAACCCAATGAGAGGGTCAGCCATGGGATCTCGTGATTCGCGCCGCCGAGCAACGAGTGGGCTCTCGCGGCGTCGCTTCGTCCAGACACTCGGTGCCGGGGTGGTGCTCGGCGTCGCGGCGCCAACTCTGCTCGCGCCAGTCGTGAGTGCCGCCCCGGCATCGAACGCGGCAGCAGCCGCAGCGGGCACGTTGGTGATCGGTCTGGTCGCCGAGCCGACGTCGCTCGATCCCGGCCAGCTTACCGACATCAACTCGATGAAGCTGCTGGGCGCGATGTACGACACACTGGTGCGCTTCAAGCCAGATTCGTTCGACCTTGCGGCGAGCCTGGCCACGTCCTGGGACATCTCTTCGGACCTGATGCTGTACACGTTCAAGCTGCGGCCCGGCGTCAAGTTCCACGATGGCACCGACTTCAACGCCGATGCGGTCAAGTTCACTTACGATCGACTACTCGATCCAAACGGTCCATACGCCGACACCGGCCCGTTCCCCTTCGCGCCGGGCTATTACGGCTCGATCGCCGAAACCATCGTTGTCGATCCACTGACGGTCCAGTTCCGACTGAACCGCCAGGACGCCTCGCTGATCAACGCGTTCACGCTGAACACCGGCCGAATCGTTAGCCCGCAGGCGGTGAAGACGTCGCGCAAGAACTTCGCCCAGAACCCGGTGGGCACCGGCCCATTCAAATTCGTGTCATGGGATCACAACGTCCGCATCACGCTGACCGCCAATCCCGATTATTGGGATGGTGCGCCCGCGCTGTCCCAGCTCATTTTCCGTCCGCTGGTCGACGAGCAGACGCGGATCACCGAGTTCCTGTCCGGCGGCGTTGACGTCATATTCGACGTCCCGCCCGACAACATCGGCCAGGTAAAGGGCAATCCGGATGCGGTTTTCCTGGAGCAGCCCGGGCCGCACGTGTGGTGGGTCACGCTCAACGTCCAGAAGCCTCCCTTCGATAACGTACTGGTGCGACGTGCCGTCAACTACGCGGTCAACAAGGACGCACTCACACAGGACATTTTGAAGGGTACGGGCACCCCTTCGGTCGGACCAATACCGCCTGCCATCGGGTGGGCATATACCGACCAGGTCACGCAGTATAATTATGATCCGGACCGAGCCCAAGAGCTGCTCAAGCAATCGGGTGTGCTGATGCCCATCAACGTGACCTTCTGGGTCACGGAGTCGGGTTCCGGTATGCAGTCTCCCAAGACCATGGGTACCGCCATCCAGGCAGACCTGGCAGCAATTGGCGTGAACGCTCAGATCCAGACGTTCGAGTGGGGCGCATTCCTCAACAAGTACGGCTCTGGCCTGGCCGACGAGGCGTCAATGGCCGAGTTGTCGTGGATGTTCGATTCCGGCGATCCGGCGCACATGCTGCCCAACAACCTGTATGGACCTGCGTGCTCGCCGAAGGGCTTCAATGGCGGGTGCTACCAGAACTCGAATGTCGACCTGCTGATGAACGCCGCGCTCAAGATCAACGAGCGCGAGCAGCGCGGGGCGGTGTATCGGCAGATCCAGCAGATTGTGGCGGACGACGCCCCGTGGATCTTCGTCGACAACCAGATTCAGAACGCGGCGACGTCGACACGAGTCAGTGGGCTCAAGTTGCACCCGTCGTTTTACATGACCTACCTCAACCAGTTGTCAGCCTCGTAGCGCACACTGGCACGGTGGGGACCACGCTCCCGGCCCCACCGTGCCGGCACTGAACCCCATCAAGATGCAACGTTATCTCCTGCAGCGGTTGGTGCTGGTTGTGCTTGTGCTGCTAGGCGTGTCCGTCCTGATCTTTGTCGTGACGCGGCTGACGCCAGGCGATCCAGCTCGCGTGATGTTGGGCCCGCGTGCCACAGAGCAACAGTTGGAACAGCTGCGTGTTGCGTACGGTCTCGATCAGCCGGTGTACGTGCAGTACGTCAGTTGGCTGAGCCATATCGCCCACGGCGACCTCGGAGAATCGATCCAGCTGCATCGTCCGGTAGCCAACGAGGTCGCCGAGCGGTTCCGTGCAACGCTCATCCTCGCCATCGCCGCGGGTGTGGTCGCGTTTGGCCTCGGGATCACGTTCGGAGTCGTCGCGGCTGTGCGAGCCAATAGCGTGCTGGACCACGCGCTCATGAGCGTGGCGTTGCTGGGGATCAGCCTGCCACCGTTCTGGATCGGACTCATTTTCATCATCACATTCTCACTGCTGCTGCGCTGGCTTCCCGCCACGGGCATGCTGTCGCCGACCGGCGGAGGAGGCCTGGATGATGTGCTCCCGCACCTGGTGCTTCCAACCATCAGCCTGGCGGTGGTGCCGCTCGCGGTGATCGCGCGATTGACGCGCGCCAACATGCTGGAAGTTTTGAACCAGTTGTACGTGCGCACCGCGCGAGCGAAGGGGCTGCCGCCGCTGGCTGT
>VBGG01000536.1 GCA_005883405.1 Chloroflexota bacterium
CGTCGAGGATCTCCAACAGCCCGGCGCGTTGGAGCTCCTGCGCTCCCCCGACCCGGCGCGTCTGGCGTACACCGGCCCCGACGGCTACCCACGCGTCATCCCCATCGGGTTCCTCTGGAACGGCACTGCCGTCGTCGTCTGCACCGCGCCAACCGCGCCCAAGGTCGCCGCGCTGGCGAAACAACCACACGTTGCGCTGACGATCGACACCATGGGCCCGCCCGCCAAAGAGCTCCTGCTACGAGGCACCGCTAGCATCGAGATAGTCGACGGCGTCCCGGCCGAGTACCTTACCGCCGCGGCCAAGTCCACGCAGGGCGATGAGCTCGCCGCGTTCGAGGCCGCAGTGCGAGACCTGTACAAAGAGATGGCCCGCATCACAATCACTCCTTCGTGGGCGCGCTTCTATGACTTCGGCGCGGGCCGCCTGCCCACGTTTCTGCGCCGGCTCGTCGAGCCTTGTTCCGCCTGACGGTTCCGCCTGAGCGGAGCGCCGTGATTGGCTCCTGGTGGCACTGGGATGGAGCGATCGGCATCGCGTTGCGCTCGCGGCTGGTGCACTGCTGAGCGCGGCGAAGACGTCGGCCAGCCAGTGCATCACGATCAGCGGCAGCAAGCAAGCGCGTGCAATCGGAGGCGCTATCGAAAGCGCTCCAGGTAGTAAAAGTGCTCCAGGTAGTACAGGGCTCCAAACGCCAGGACCGTGGCGACGGTTGTTAATGCCAACGGCCGCGCACTTCGCCGTGGCTGGCTCCAGTCAGCCGTGGCTAGGAAAAGGAACGTCATCGGCACCAGCGCTACGATAGAAAGTTGGAAGATGTGGGCCCCCACGCCTTCGTCAGGTAGGGGTGGCTGCGTGTACCCCCAGAGCACCACGAGCAGCGCGGTGAGAGACAGCAGGACAATGGCGATGCTGCTGACGCGGTTGACTTGCTGGGTACGCACGGCGTCACGTCCTTTCCGCTACGTGGCCTGCCCGTGCTGGTCTACGAGCCGCGAACAGACATGCGGGCTGACCGACGCGTCATCAATATTCCGCTTGCCTGGAGCCGCGTTCAATGCTGGGCCGTCATCATCACAGGTCGGAAAAATCGTGGCGATCCGATCTCACGAACAGGGCGGCCAGGGCGTCTACAGGATGTGACAACCAAGCAGCCGTTCGAGACGGTGGTCGCCACGCACGGGGCAACCGTGCTGCGCGTCTGCCGGGCCATCCTCAGGCCGGTAGACGCTGACGATGCGTGGTCCGAGACATTCCTGTCGGCGATGAGGGCCTACCCAGACCTGGCTGCCGACGCCAACGTCCAGGCGTGGCTGGTCACAATTGCCCACCGCAAAGCCATCGATGTCATTCGCGCAGCGGCGCGCCGCGCGATACCGACCGCCGATCCACCCGAGGCCGCGACCGCACCAGCAGCCGACCACCGCGACCTCGACCTCGCCGAGGCGGTCGCGCGGCTACCCGCCAGACAGAAACAGGCCGTCGCCTACCACTATCTGGCCGGCCTGCCCTATACCGACGTCGCCGCCATCCTCGGCGGCAGCACCGATGCCGCCCGACGCGCAGCCGCCGATGGCATTGCCACCCTACGACGCACCTACCCGGGCGTGACTGCCAGAAAAGGAGAACCTCAATGAGCATCCATGATGTTCTGACGCGCGACCTGGCGCGGGCCTACCCCGACACGCCAGACCACCTGCGCCAGCTACGCGACCGGGTCGCCGCCAAGGCACAGACCGAAGGCATCCTCGACGTCGCCTACCGCATCGTCGACAGCCCGGTGGGTACCCTGCTGCTCGCGGCGACCGACCTCGGGCTCGTCCGCGTGGCCTACGCCAGCGAGGACCACGACAGGGTGCTGCAGAGCCTGTCCGACCGGATCAGCCCCCGCATCCTCAACGCCCCGGCGCGGCTGGACACAACCGCACGGGAACTCGAGGAGTACTTTGCCGGCCGTCGGCACGCCTTCGATGTGCCGCTGGACTGGCGCCTGTCGTCCGGATTCCGCAGCACCGTGCTCCACCGACTGCCCGACGTCGGCTACGGACACACCGCCACCTATGCCGTCGTCGCGCAGCTGGCCGGCAACCCGAAAGCCGTCCGCGCCGTCGGCACCGCCTGCGCAACCAACCCGCTGCCGGTCGTGGTCCCCTGCCACCGAGTCGTGCGCTCCGACGGCAGCATGGGCGGCTACCGCGGCGGACCCGAGGCCAAACGCATCCTGCTCACCCTGGAGGCATCCGCATGAGTATCACTGCACCGATGGCAGCCAAAGCGGCCGCGGCGGGCAAACCAGCCGCCCGGACTGGTCTCGCCAGCCAGTGGCGTGACCGGGTCGAGGCGGCCGACTGGGAAACGATCCGCGGCGAACTCGACAGCTACGGCTGCGCACTTATCGGCCCA
>VBGG01000095.1:0-2835 GCA_005883405.1 Chloroflexota bacterium
GGCCTGCGACGATACGGCGCGACCCGATCCGCTGCCGGCGCCGGGCTCGGCGCGGGCGCAAGACTTCTTCCGCTCCTTCCGTACGCCGCTTGCGCCAGCGCCGCTCTACGATCCACCCGGTCCGCGGCGCGTCGGGCTGCAGGCTGGCCACTGGCAGAACGACCAGGTGCCACCCGAGCTGGGTCGTCTGCAGGCTGGCGCGGTCGGAGGCGGCAAGCAGGAGTGGCAGGTCAATCTCGATGTCGCTGAGCGCCCGGCCGCTCTGCTGCAGGCCAGCGGCGTCGAGGTCGACGTGCTGCCGGCGACGGTGCCGCCGCGCTACCGCGCCAACCTGTTTCTCGCGCTGCACGCTGACGGCGACCCGGCTGGCGAGGCGCGCGGGTTCAAGGTCGCCCGGCCCGGCTTCAGCTCGCTGCCCGACGTCGACGACCGGCTGGTGGCGGCGTTCAACCAGGCGTACGGCGTCGAAACCGAGCTGCCCCGGGATGATGAGCACATCAGTCTGCGCATGCGCTACTACTACGCCTTCAACTCGCGACGCTACTGTCACGCGGTCGCGCCGGGTGTGCCTCAGGCGATTATCGAGATGGGCTACCTCACCAGCGCCGCCGACCGTCAGCTGCTCATCGGCGATCCCGATCGGCTCGCCCGCGGCGTCGCCATTAGCATCCAGGCGTTTTTGAGCACGTTGCCGTAATTCGGCTTGGTACCGCCTTGCGTCAGTCCGAGGCCTCGTCGAAGCGTGGGTGTCATCGCGCTTACACTCGATTTCAACGGAGGAGGTGGTGACCGAATGACTCTGGAAGTCGAGCACGCGCCGACGGTAGCTGAGGCCAGGCTTGGAGCGCTCGATGGCGCGCTGAGCGCAGTGGAGAGATCCGATCTGGTCGCGCGGCTACGCGCGGGCGGCGTGGGCCACCAGGACATGCGCGATTGGCTGGAGCTGGGGGACGCGCTGGGCGAGCTGCGCGTCCTGGAAGGCGTCGATTGGCAGGAGAACATCGGCCGCATCGCCGAGATGCTGGTCCACACCGATAGCGCACCGGCCGTCCTGTTCGACAAGATCCCTGGTTATCCGCCCGGTTATCGCGTCTTGACCAATGCCCAGGGTGAGCGACCGCGGCTGGCCGTCAGCCTCGGCCTCCCCGCTGAGATCGGCGCCTTCGAGCTGATGGAGGAGTGGGAGCGGCGCATGGACACGGTCAAGCCCATGCCGCCGACGATTGTCGCCGACGGTCCGATCGCCGAGAACGTCTTCGAAGGCGACGCGATCGACCTGTGGAAGTTCCCCACGCCGAAGTGGCACGAACAGGACGGCGGCCGCTACCTGGGCACCGGCGTGTGCGTCATCACCCGAGACCCGGACTCCGACTGGGTCAACATGGGCACGTACCGCGTGATGATCCATGACACGAACCACACCGGGCTCTACATCTCACCTGGCAAACACGGGCGGATCCACCGCGACAAGGCGTTCGAGCGCGGCGAGCCGCTGCCGGTGGTGGTCGTGCCCGGCATGGACCCGTTGCTGTTCATCGCTAGCTGCCTCGAGATGGCGCCTGGTGTCGACGAGCTGGCCTGGGTTGGAGGGATGCGCGGCCGACCGGTCGAGTGCTTGCGGGGCCAGTACACGGGGCTACCGATTCCGGCCCGCGCCGAGATCGCCATGGAGGGTTTCCTGCATCCGACCGAGCGTCGAGTGGAGGGACCGTTCGGCGAATGGACCGGCTACTACGCCTCTGCCTCGCGTGATGAGCCGGTGCTCGAGGTAAAGGCGCTGTACCACCGGGACAATCCGATCATCCTGGGCGTGCCGCCTGAGAAGCCGCCGTATGAAGCGCATCGCTTCCGACAGTATCTGCGGAGCGCCAACCTGCGGCGTGAGCTGCGCCTTGCGGGCGTGCCCGACGTGGTGGGGGCGTGGTGCCATACCGTCGGAGGCTGCCGCCTGTTCAACGTCGTGGCGATCACGCAGCGCTACCCTGGCCATGCGCGACAGGCAGGGCACGTAGCTTCGCAGTGTCGCGCTGGCGCGTATCTCGGGCGGATCACGGTGGTGGTCGACGAGGACATCGACATCACCGATCTGAACGAGGTGATGTGGGCGGTGTGCACGCGAGCGGACCCTGAGCGGAGTCTGGACTTCATCCACCGCGCATGGAGCGGACCGCTGGATCCGGCGATCGAGCCCGGCAAGAAGGGCTTCAACAGCCGGCTGATCATCGACGCCACCCGGCCCTGGGAGTGGAAGGAGAAGTTTCCGCCCGCGATCGGCCCCACGCCCGAACAGAAGCGGATCACCCGCGAGCGCTGGGGCTGGATTCTCAAGTCCTAAGCCGACCGCCTCTCCCTCTGGGAGAGGCCGCGCGTAGCGCGGGTGAGGGGTGCGTATCTTCGCGAACGTTGAAATCTCGTACGCACCTCTCACCCCAGCCCTCTCCCAGAGGGAGAGGGAGTTTTCTGCTACTGGACGATGACCCTCCCGATCATCCACGGGTGGGGCGTGCAGTTGTAGGTGAACGTGCCCGCCGTGTCGAAAGTGACCGTCGCGGTGCCACCACCACCCGAGATGTCACCCGTGTCCCAGCTGCCGTCGGCGGCGGTGGCGGTGTGGATTACCGCGCCGTCGTTCTTCCAGGTCAGCGTGGTGCCAACTGGAACCTGCACCACCTGTGGCGTGAAGTTGTACTCGTAGGCGAACGTCGTCCCGTCGAAGGGAATGCCGCCGTAGACCGGCGTCTGTGGCGTGGCGATGTTCTGCCCGAGCTTGACCGGGATGGCGCTCAGGTCGATCTTGCTCTGGATCGGGCCAGGCGCCTCCATCTGGTCGACCAG
>VBGG01000095.1:2844-4962 GCA_005883405.1 Chloroflexota bacterium
AAGGTCCAGACCTGATCGCCGTCGGTGGTGATCAGTCCGCCGCGGTTGCCACCCACCGCCAGGGTGACGAACTGGTCTTTCCCGTCTGACCACGTCATCGGCGGCGCGCTGACCGGCAGGCCAGTCTGGAACGTCCACAGCTCATCGCCGCTCTGCGCGTCGTAGGCCACCAGGTTGCCGTCAACCTTGCCGCGGAACACCAGACCACCCGCGGTACTCAGGGCGCCATAGCTCTGGTCAGACGGGTCGCGCTTCTGCCAGACGACCTTGTTGTTGCGACTGTCGATGGCCGTGAACGTGCTGTTGATGGGTGCCCCCAGCGGCGTCGGGCTCACCGATCGGGTGTACGTCTTGCCCAGCACGAACGGCAGCTGCCGGACGGCCAGCGTGCTGTCCTGCTCGCTACCCATCACGTAGGTGAACCCGGTCTGCGGGCTATAGGCCGTCGGGCTCCACTCCGCGCCACCGTGTCCGAGCGGGTGGAACACCACCGGCGTATCCCAGAAGGTGCCGTAGATGCACTTGGCGATCGGGAAGCCGGGCACCGGGTCGCCGCACTGGTTGACGAACGTGTCGCCGACCGGGATCGGCTGCGTCGGAGCGGTTGCCTGTCGTGGCTCCTGCTCGACCGCCGTCTCGTTGATGCCGATCAGCGGCTGGCCATTCGTGCGGTCCAGGAAGTAGACCCAGCCGGACTTGCCGGCCTGGTACAGGCCCTTCTTCGGCACGCCGTTGTACGTCTGGTCGTACAGGACGACCGGGCTCGGCGCGTCGAAGTCCCAGATGTCGTGGTGCACTTCCTGGAAGTGCCACTTGTACTGTCCCGTCTTGTAGTCCAGCGCCACGATCGAGGCGGCAAACAGGTTGTCGCCAGGTCGCATCGAGCCGTCGTAGTCGGGTCCCGCGTTGCCCGTGCTGAAGTACATCATGCCCAGCTCGGGGTCGATCGCCGGCGCCTGCCACACGCTCGCACCGCCATGCGTGTAGGCCGCGGCCTTCTCAGGGTCGGTGTCCGTCGCCGCCGGCCACGAGTCAGCACCGATCTCCCCCGGACCGGCGATGGTGTAGAAGCGCCACACCTCGTGCCCGTCTTTGGCGTCCAGCGCCGTCACCCGCCCGCGGATGCCGTTCTCCGCGCCCGAGATGCCGGTGAACACCAGCCCGTCGTAGTAGCGGTACGCGCCAGTCAGGCTGAAGCCATCTTTGTAATCGTCCAGCTGCGTCCGCCATAGCAGCTTGCCCGTCTGCTGGTCGAGCGCCACAAAGCTGCCGTCCAGCAGTCCACTGTAGATCTTGCCCTCTCCTACAGCTACGCCTCGGTTGTCCCAGCCACAACAGATCAGGTCGTTGACCTGGGGAATGTCCGAGTCCCACTCCCACATCTTCCGCCCCGTCTTCGCGTCCAGAGCAAAGATGTCGTCGTTGCCTGTAGGGATGTACATCACCCCGTTGACTACCAGTGGGTCAGCCTCGAAGCGGTACTTCGAGCCTCGTCCCGAGCCAAGCCGCGTCATCCATACGCCCCTCAGCTGCGAGACGTTCGAGGTATTGATCTGGTTCAGACTCGAGTAGCGCTGGTTGTTGAGCGCGCCACCAAAGGTGATCCAGTCCCCACTACCGTTCTTGGTCTGGGCCAGATCCTGCGTACTGATGGTCTTCGGAGCAGCCGTCTGCGCCGAAATACTGCCCGGGAACATCAACGCCCCGGCCACCAGCGCCAACAGGAGCGGTCGAATCGATACGCCCATCGATAGATACCCTGCCCTTTCACTACTTGGAGCGGTGCGCTCGCCGCCCGCAAGGCTGCCAGGGTATCACCCTATACCGTCGCGGTGATGGCAGACCGCCTCTCCCTCTGGGAGTGGATTAAACCGCGCGTAGCGCGGGTGAGGGGTGCGTACGAGCCGAAACGTTCGTGCTCGTTAGCACCCCTCACCCCAACCCTCTCCCAGAGGGAGAGGGGGTTTTCTGCTACTGGACGATGACCCTCCCGATCATCCACGGGTGGGGCGTGCAGTTGTACGTGAACGTCCCTGCCGTGTCGAAGGTGACCGTGGCGGTGCCACCACCACCCGAGATGTCACCCGTGTCCCAGCTGCCGTCGGCGGCGGTGGCAGT
>VBGG01000085.1 GCA_005883405.1 Chloroflexota bacterium
GGCGATGACCACCCGGTTCTGCTGCGTCCGGCGCCCGGCGATCCGCTCGAGCAGCACCGACGCGGCGGTGGCACCGATCTCGTGGCGGTGCTGCTCGACCGTGGTCAGCGGCAAGCCGAAGTAGTCGGTGTACGCGACATTATCGAAACCGACCAGTGCCAGATCGTCTGGAATGCGCAGGCCGAGCGCCTCGGCCACCTGTACCACCTGGAAGGCGACGTAGTCATTGCAAACAAAGATCGCATCGGGTCGGTCGACGCGATCCAGAAAAGCCTGCAGCACCTGGGCGTTGTGCTGCTCCTTGTCCGGTTCGCGTGGCGGCCAGGCGAGCAGGCGCCACACATCCGTGCAGACCAGATCCGCGTCGTACTGCAGTCCATACTGCCCGAGCGCCCATCGGTAGCCGGCCATGCGTTCGACGATGCTGGACGTGCCGACGTTGTCTGTACCGACGTAGCCGATGCGCCGGTACCCCAGTTCGGCGAGGTGCTGGACCGCCAGGAAGCCGCCGCCGACGTTGTCCATGGTGACGGCGTCAACCGCCAGGTCGGGTATGAAGCGATCGATGAGTACCAGCGGGAAGCCGCGTTCGACAAGTCGCCGCAAGGCGGGTACATCGAGCGCTCCGTCGACGGTGTAGACGATCAAGCCGCTGGCGCCCTGGCCGATGATGCGCTGCATCTGTTCGGCTTCGAGCCAGCGGTCATCGCCCGAGATGCCAAGGACCACCGAATAGCCGGCCTCCCGCAGCACGTGCTCGGCGCCATCGATCAGCTCGGGATTGCGGGCACGCACGACCGACGGCAGGATCATGCCGATCAAACCCGCCGCGCGCTGGCCGAAGCCGTTGCTGACGAACGTGCCGCGACCAGGGACGGTGTTGAGCAGACCCTCGTTGAGCAGCGCCGTCAGTGCCTGGCGGACCGTGCCGCGACTCACCCCTAACTGGCGAGCAAGATCGACTTCGGCCGGCAGCCGTTGGCCTGTATGGTAGACGCCCTGGCGCACCTCTTGCCGCAGCCGCGTGGCGACCTGCGTGTGCAGAGGTTCGGACGAATCCGTGCTGCGGTCCATACCGCGTTCGCTAGCCTATCGCCTGGCCGGAAGCACCGTCAATCTACCAGGCGGTCCAGCCGCCGTCGACCGGCAAGGTCGTGCCGGTGATCATGTCCGCCTTTGACGACGCGAGGAAGACGACCGCGTCCGCCACCGACCGCGGCGTGGCCAGCTGGCCGTTGGGGGTGCGGCCCAGGACGTGGCGTAGAAACGCTTCATCTTTAAAGACGGCCTCGGT
The DNA here is from genome assembly GCA_005883405.1 of Chloroflexota bacterium. Taxonomy (GTDB): domain Bacteria; phylum Chloroflexota; class UBA6077; order UBA6077; family CF-72; genus CF-72. The sequence continues at coordinate 1,295 of VBGG01000085.1, forward strand.
CAGCGGCGTGCGGACGTATGTCGGAGCGACGCTGTTCACCTGGATGTTGTGGCTGGCCCACTCGATCGCCAGCAGACGCGTGAGGTTGACCACGCCGGCTTTGCTGGCGCAGTACGCCGCGCCGCTCGTTGCTGCCGCGACCAATCCCATGATCGAGGCGATACACACGATCTTGCCGCCGCGGCCCTGGCGGAGCATCTGCGCGGCGCCTGCCTGAGCCGAGAAGAACACGCCGCGCAGGTTGACGTCCACCACGCTGTCCCAGTCGGCTTCGATGACCTCGAGCGATGGTTTTCGGACGTTCAGGCCGGCGTTGCAGACCATGATGTCCAGCGACCCGACGCGATTGACCGCCTCCTGAACGGCGGCGCGGATGCTGGCGGAGTCGCGCACGTCGAGCTGCACAGGTACCGCTCGTGGCAGGCGCGCGGCGACCGGGGTGAGCTCATCCGCTCGAGACGGCAAGTCGGCCAAGGCCACCGTTGCGCCCTGTTCCGTGAACGCCGCCGCCATGGCCTGTCCGAGTCCGCCCGCGCCGCCCGTGATGAACGCCACCTTGCCGGCAAACAGCTCGCTGTCCATAGTGCGTTTTGTACGGCCAAACGTGCGTCGTGCGTTGCTCCCAGCCCTCACTACGCTCGGTGGTTGCGACTCGGATCGTGTGCGGCGCGCTGATGCGTCTAGCCTTTGCGTTGTCGACCCGTCAGGCGGTGGCCGGCTCCCGCTCGCGGTCATGCAGGCTAGCCAGCATGCGCTCGTACTCCCGCGACGTTTCGCGACTCGGATCATCCGCCTGGGCGCCTGGCTGCCGGTCGACCTCGGACGCCAGCTCGTGGAGCGACGCGCGCATGCGGTGCTCGTCGCGCACCAGCGCCAGCCGGTCGCCGCGGTCCACGTGCAGGCGGAAGAGGGCAAGCCACAGGCGCTCGTCGCCAGGATCGATCTCGGTCAGCTCACGGTACAGGTCCGTGGCCGCGTCGAGCTCCCTGTTGCCCGTGTAGACCTCCGCCAACCTGACGCAGCCCTGCTGGTAGAGGCGGCGAAAGTGCTCGCGCAGCGTGACGCCGCTCGGGTCGCGTTCGTCGACCCAGGCGTAGCGTTTGGCGTCCGGTCCCTGGAGCAGGTCTCCGGCGTAGAGGGCGCGTGCGCGCTCGAGGAAGTCGGTGGCCGCAACGCCCGGCGTGATCCGTGCGCTGCGGGCGAGGCTCAGAAATTCCTGTGCGTCGCTGTAGACGACGGCTGGGTCCAGCCTGAGCACGCCGCGGTCGAAGCAGATGCCTTCGGCCTCGGGCGCGCCGGGTAGCTCGCTCAGGGCTCGCCGCAGGCGGTAGCGCAGCTGACGGAAGCGATGCGGCGGGTCGACGGCGCTGTCGTCCTCGGGCCAGAGCGCTTCCACCGCGTCCTGGCTCGAGACGCCCTCGGCCGGTTGGCAGGCAAGATACAGCAGCAGCTCCCACGGCTTGGCTTCGCCGCCCGGCAGGCGCGGCCAGACCTGCACGCCGCCGCACGACACGCGCGGCCCGCCGAAGCAGATGACCTCAATCGGCGGCCGCGGCGCGGCTCCAGCCTGCGTCTCCGTCTGCGTCTCCGTCTCCTTCTTGGTCTCCTTCTGTGTCTGCTTGTGCGTTTGCCTCTCTATCTCCTTCTCCATGCCGGTCAACGTCGGCCGCTTCGTCTCCGCGTGCGTCGCGTCTACTGGTGCGTCCGTCGCCCGCGGTGCGGCTTCGAGTGCCTCCGCCGACGCAGCGCTAACCGCCACGGCCGCCTCAGCCGCCGCGCCATCCTCCACGTGCCGGCCGCGGACCGCCGCGACATCCTCCGTCTGGATCGCCACCAATGCCGCAACATCCTCCGCCGGAGCGCCTCCATGCGCTGCCGCACGCTCCAGACTTCTGACATCGGTCGCCTCGGGATGCTCTGGTTGCCTGCTGCCGAGGGCCGCACCAACCGCCGCCTGAGCGCCTTCGTATGCTGTGGCACGCTCCAGACTTCTGACATCAGTCGCCTCGGGACGGTGCGGTTGGCCGGGAGTGAGTGCCGCCGCGTCATGCTCCGCTCGAGTGCTGTCGTGCAGTGCGACATGTTCCTCGCGGTCGGCGGCCGCGACGTCATCCGCGTCGGTGGCGCCGTGCGTCGTGGTGGCTTGCACGGCGAGCGTGCCCGTTACTGGACGCGAACCGGCGGGATACGCCGAGCGCATGACCCGCACCAGGCGCTCCAGGTGTTCGGTCGGCACCTGGTACCCGTACAGCTCGACCGGCTCGCGGCCATCCAGTCGAAGAAGCAGCCGACCGCCGCCGCCGAGGAACGCGGCGTCCGCCACACCGAGCAGCGCGACGCTGGCCTCCTCATCTTGCATCCGCAGCACCATGCGCGTGCCGAAGTGGGCGAGCAAAGGACTGGCCAGCGCCTCCTCCGGGCTGGCAGTGGCGGCGACGAGCCGCAAACCGAGGTCCGCCTCGCGGTTGACCAGCAACTCGAACGCCGGCGCGAGTTCGCCGAGGACGGTCAACTCGGGCACCACCAGCACCAGGTCGGCGCGCGCCTGCCGCGCGTCACGGCCATTGATCTCGTCGATCTCGTCCCCCGGGTCCCCCGCGACACCATCCAGCACGGCACTCCGATCGACCTCCTCCCCCAGGTCGTCCGCGGAACGCTGGTACGCGGCACGCTGATCGACTTCGGCGCGCAGGTCATCGGCGGATTGCTGCAGCGCAGACGGGTCCGTCGGGTCAACCACGCGTTCCAGGTGTGGTAGATCGAACACCGGCGCTGGCAGCGACCGCGACGAGCCGATGATCCACACGCGCAGCTCTTCAGGCGAGCGGCGCGCGGTGAGCGTGGCCACCAGGCTGGTGAGGATGGTGTCCGCGCCATGCCCCGGCAGGCTGGCCACCAGCACATGGCCCAGACTGCTCCAGGCTGCCGAATAGACCTGTCTGTCATACAGCACTCCGAGCGGAACGAGGCACGGACTGTCCACGAGTGCGTCTGCGGTTGGCAAGAGGCGTGTCCTGCGCAAGCGGGCCAGCCGCACGACGACGTCCTGATCGGCGCTCACCCAGGCCGACGCATCTGCCTGCAGGCGCTCCGCGAGCACCGGCGCCAGATCGACCAGGATCGGCTGCTCAGCGAGACTTGCCTTCAAGGTGATCGTCGTCGCCGATCGTCCGTGGCGGACGGCGACGACGCCCGGGTTGCTCAGGTTGTATTCGTGGAGGAAGTTCTCCACCTGACGCACCAGCGCCGCCACCGGGTCGAAGCCGACTCCGTGCACGCCGCGGGTAAAGTCCTGCGCCAACTGCGCCTCCGCAAAGCCGCCTTCGACCACCACCTCGCTTTCCGGTTCTTGCGGCAGTGGCCGCAATCGGCGCATGCGCGTGGCGCCGATGGCCAGGCCGGCCACCGCGGCGATGCCGAGTCCGCCCAAGGCGATGGGTGTCAGCGGCAGCTCGTCTCGCCAGGCATTTGCCCGCAGTGATACGTCGCCACCCGTCGGCGGGCTGGGATCGGTCGGGCCGGCCGTGTCAGCCGGCTCCAGCAGGACCGGATCGAGCGCGTGCGGTGTTCGCAGCAGCGGTGGCGAATCCACCTCACCGGGGCTATCGAGTGGAACCTGCGCGGGCATCATCTCAGCGGCCGGTGCTGCGCTTGGAGCGATGGCGCTGGCCGCCACGAGGTCCGCACCCGGAGAGCCTGCCAGCTGGCCTGCGTCTGCAGGCATGGCCACAGCATCCGCGGGGTCCGTCCCCGGCACCGCCGTCGGATCCCCCGGCAGACAGAGCCGCAGCCCCGGCCAGATCACATCGGCGTCGACAAGCAGGTGGCTTCCATCCGGGCTGGTGGCGCCGTGGTTCAGGTCGAACAGATCGGACCAGCGCGCCTGGTCGCCAAGCAGCCGCGCAGCGATTGCTGACAGGGTGTCCCCCGGCTGGACGGTATACCAACGTTCGCCATCCACCTCTTCGACCTCCGGCATCGCGTCCGGTACGGCCAGCTCCCAACCTGGCTGAATGACCCCCTGCGCCGAGAACACCCGCCCATCGGGCATGCGGCGTCCGACGTTGGCGTCGATCAGGCGACGATAGTGCATGCCCGAGCCGTATGCCCGCTCGGCGATCGACCACAGCGTGTCGCCGGGCCTCACAAGGTAGGTTGGACCTTCTGGCGATGCAGGCGCGGGAGCAGACCGGGCCGCGGTCGATTCGGAATACGCCGGCTCGACAAGCGCCGTTTCAGCCGGACTGACCGGTTGGGCGGCGGCCACCGTGACGCCGCGGCTGAGCACCTGCACCGCAAACGCGGCGGCCACCGCCCGCCGTACCACGGGCACGCTCAGGCGATCGGCCAGCTGGCGGACTGAGCCTACCCAAGCAGCGCCGTGTGCCGCGGCATCGGCCACCACCACGAGCAGCTCCAGACACAGCGAGCCGATAGTCCACGCCCACAACAGCCACGCCATGTCCAACAGCAGCAACGCCAGCGGCTCGACCGGCAGTGTGGAACCGGAGAGCGTCGCCACGAGCTGACCCCAGCGTGGCAGGTCGGCGGGCAACCGCGGCGGCCCGCCTACTTGCGCGAGCGCCGCGCCCGCGAGCAGCATGAGCGCGGCGAAGCCGACCAGTTTCAAGCGCTCCCGTCGCGCGTCGAAGTTCTGGTTCTGATGCTCGAGCTTCATGAGGTCCACTCGTCGTTCCCCCTCGTCCAGTGCGAATGCCCAGGAACCGGCCGGCGTTCAGCCACCGCCACCATCGCGAATCCCAAACTCCACATCGGCGAAGGCGCTGGCCGCCACCGGCACCACGTCGAGGTGGACGACGCGCAGGAATGCGGTACCCATGCTGGCTTCGATCAGCACGTGCACGCGGCGGCTGCTGACGCCGATCTGCGTCGTTGGCGGTGCCACCCAGACGCGTTGCTGCCCGAGGCGCTCGTCGACGTACTCGCGTGCCGCGGCCTCCGCGAGCGCCGGGTCCAGCTGAATGTCGGCGCCTGCGCTGCCGCGCAAGCGTTCCTTGTCGAGACGCGTGGCACCAGCGCGCGCGGCGCCATCCGCCACGCTCTGCAGCTCGCGGCGTGACGCCAGCAACAGGCCACCGTCGATTGCCAGACCCGCGGTAGACATCAGCAGCGGCAGTGTCAGGGTCAGCCAGACGAGCGCCTGCGCCGCGGATCGCCGCACCATCATGGGCTGTCATCCACGCCCAGGCCGATTCCACTGCGGAAGGGATCGATCCATTCCGCGTGCTCCGCGCGTACCGCCGACGGCGGTATCCAGCCGGCGAGCGGCAGGTCTCTGAAATCGAGCGGGTAACGCACAACGGCGATCACGCGCGCCGGGTCGCGTCTGAACATCGAGACGTTGTATTCGAGCTCGATCCGTCGAGCATCCAGTCCTACTCCGGGTGCGACCAGTTGCACCCGCTGTAGCATCCGCTCCCTCGCGTCCTCCGGACTCTTGCCGAGCGCTCCAGCCCGGGCGGCTTCATGCGCGACCGCCACCACCGCCGTTTGGGCCTGAATCACCCGACTGAGTCCGATCGTGCCGAACAGCAGTGCCAGCACCACCGGCAGCAGCAGCGCCATCTCGACCACCGCCTGCGCGCTCTGCGCGGCGAGGCCCGCCCCAACGCTGCCCTCCCGTGCATCGGCGAGCAGGGCTTCGACCACCTGATCGACCTCGGCGTCCCGCAGCCAGCGTTGGGGCACGTGCAGACTGATGCGCGGCGCGGCTTCTTCCAGCCGAACCGCCGGTACGCGACTGTGCTCAGCTTGTAGCTCCGTTCGCGGATGAGCGAACACCACGAGGCCTTCGATCCACAGCGGGCTACGCTGAAACAGTCCGGGCAGTCGTGTGCGTAACGACTCGCGCACGGCGAAGATGTTGCGCTGCACTTGCGCGGCCGGGTCACCGATGTACGCTGCGTAGGGTGTCCCACCGCGCCCGATCCGCGTGCGCCGCCAGCTGCCATCCAGCTCGCACACGATGCGTCCGGCCATGGTCTTGGTCTCCAGCAGAAACACCCCCGTCGGACCCACCACCAGGTGGTCGATGTCGCCCGCGCCGCGCGGCAGCTTGAGACCGTTGATGAGCACGTACTCCTGCGGAAGCTCGCGCGCCAGGATCTCACCGACGTGGCGCTCTCCGTACATCCCCATCAGCACCTGCGCCTCGCGTTCGCGCGAGCCGGGCCGCGGCCGACCATCTCCATGTTTTCCGCCACCACTTCGGACATTGGCGAGCCACAGCAGCAGGCAGATGGCCGTGGCGACGAACAACGCCGGCCCGATGACCGCCAGATCGCCGCGAGGCGTCACCACTCCGGCGGTGGCAACGAGCACCAGCAGCCAGCCCCAGCTCACGTGCCTGCCGATGATCGAGGCCAGCACCAACAGCGCCAGCGCCACCAGGCCAGCCACCAGCCAGCCGTAGGGCCGCTCGGCGGCGCCCGCGATCGGCACCAGCAGCAGCGCCCAGCTCACGTGCCTGCCGATGATCGAGGCCAGCACCAACAGCGCCAGCGCCACCAGGCCAGCCACCAGCCAGCCGTAGGGCCGCTCGGCGGCGCCCGCGATCGGCACCAGCAGCAGCGCCAGCCCCGCGGCGAGCTTCACCCCCCGAAACGGAGCGCGGGTGCTGCTCGATCGATCATCCGCGGCCGCATCTCGCAGCGGACCGGTGGTGTGGCAGTTGAACACGCGCGAGGTCACCCACCACCTCCGCCGGGTCGGAACCGCTCGCGCGCCACCCACGCCTCGGCCCAGATCGGTAGTACCTGCAGGGTCGGCAGCGGCACGATCGACCGCAGCAGCCCGTCCGCCCGCAGGCCGACCAGCTCATCATCGAACGTTGCCTGCAGCCGCAGCTCGTCGAGGCTGTTGCCGAGACCAGCCGTGACCAGTGCCCGAGCCCGAGCGGAGCCCTCGTCCATGGCACGCCCCTCCTCCGCCGCGAGACGGGCGCCCTCCTGCACCGAGCTGACCAGCACGTCACGCGCATGCGCGTACAGCATCACCTGCACGATGCCGAGCGACACGATCACCACCAGCGGCAAAACCAGGGCGAACTCAACCAGCGCCTGCGAGGCACACGCTCGCGTGCGATACCGCATCAAAAGTCCTGTCTGGCTCTCAGTGCGCCGAAGGCGCCGCTCCCGATAGTGTGTTGGTGATCCTGCTGAACACACTGGTGATCTCGCCGCCGAGCAGGGTCAACGCTCCGGCGGCGGCGATCACCACCAGCGCGCCCACCAGCGCGTACTCCACCGTCGATTGCGCACCTGCCGCCGCGTACAGCTTGCCCAGACCAGGCACGCGGCGCATGCGCAGCTCCGCCACGGCCAACCACTCCATCAGCCAGCTCAGCTCAATCCGGCCCATCTCGCTCCATCCCTTCACCCTTCCTCCTTTTGTTCTCCGCTTTCTCATCCGCCCAGCCGCGTCAACTCGGCCGCGGCGGGCACCAGCACCACCACAAACAACGCCGGCAAGATCAGCAGGGCAACCGGCAGCAGCATGCGCACGCTGGCCTTGCCGCCCTCCGCGACCAGGTGCACGCGCTCCCGCTCGCGCAGTGCCTGGGCGTGCGCGGGCAGCGCCTGGCCGAGTGGCAGGCCCTGTTCGTACGCGGCGCTCAGGCGACCGAGAATGTGGTCCACCTCCGGCGCGCCGAGTCGCTCCGACAGGGCGCCGAGCGCGTCCGGCAAGTTCCGCCGCTGGCCGAGCGCCAGCTCGCGCGCCACCAGGCGCAGCTCCTGGGCGACCACGCCCTGGCTGTGGCGTGCCACTTCCTCCAACGCCTGCTCGAGCGCCATGCCCGCGGAAGTCGCCAGCGTCAGCATGTCCAGAATGGTGGGCAGCTCCGTCAGCACCAACCCGCGGCGCAGCCGTTCGCGGCGATCCAGGTCCCAGTCCGGCAACAGAAAGCCGACTCCGAAGCCCACCAGCCAGAGCCACACCGGCCAGGCCCCCAGCGGATTGATGTGCAGCACGTTCATCAACGGAAACGTCACCGCGACGATCAATCCGGCGGCGACCTTCTCGCCCAGGAACTGCACCACCTCCACGCCCGGCCGCAGCACTCGCAGGCGCAGCTCCAGCTCGTGACCGCCGGTCAGCGCCAGGCGGAGCAGCACCGCCCGCAGCAGCCGCCCAGCGTCTTCCACAACGGGGCGCAACATGCTCTCCAGCAGGCGCGAAGCAAACAGCGGCCGCGTGGTTTGTCGGCCCAGCTCGGCCAGCCGCATGCGCTCGTCCACGTCCAACCGGCGCAGGCGTTCGCCGAGGTCCGGCCGCGGACGACCGATGGGCTGCGCGGTGAGCAACAGGTACAGTCCGAGCCCCAGGAGCAGCGGCAGCACCACCACGCGCCCATCGAGCGCCGCCAGGTGGAGCGTCTCCGCGACCAGCATGGCCGTCATCGGACCAGCACCCGTCGCTGGCCCGGCAGGCGCGTCAGGTACAGCATGGCGGCATAGCCGAGCGCGATGCTCACCGCGCAACCGATCAACACCATCTGGCCCGACAGGCTGTCGAAGATGGCCAGGTAGCGCGGATTGCTGGCGCGCAATCCGACCAGCGCGACCAGTGGCGTGGCGGCCACGATGCGCGCCGACAGCACCGTCCGCCCCTGGTACGCACGCACCTCGTGCTGGATGCGCAGCTGCGCGCGCGTGGCATCCGCCAGGCGGTCCAGCACCTGCGAAACGAGCCGGCCGCCCAACCGGTCGTTGATCAGCAGCGCGCACGCGACCACGTCGAAGACCGGATCGGCCAGCCGATCGCGCATGGCGCCGAGCCCACTCTCGAAGCCCAGCAGGCGCGTGTCGCGGCTGAGACTGGCGAATTCGGCGCGCAGCGCGTCTGGCCCGGTGCGCGCCAGTCCACCCAACGCCTCATGCACCGACAGACCGGTGCGGATCCCGTCGCGCAGCTGTTCGATCGCTTCGACCAGCGCATCCTGGATGGCTGCGCGGCGCCTGTCGTGGCGGCGGACGTAGTAGGCATACGGCGCCAGCAAACCGAGCCCGCCGGCCAACCCGCTGATCACTCCCCAGCCCAGGAACAGCTGCGCCATCACCGCAGCCAGCCCGCCGGAGGCGATCGAAAAGATGAGGAAGTCGCGCGCGGTCACGCCCCGCAGCCCGGCCCGCACCAGAAACTCCTGCGCCCCCTGCCATCGCAGCGGCCCGAGCACGTGCTCGCGGGGCCGCGCCAGGCCTTCGAACGTAAGGTAGACGCCGCTGGCGAATGTCAGCGACAGGAGCAGGGGGATCATGGGGCGGGGTTTGCTTTCGTGCCCTGATTGTCCAGAGGAGGCGTCACGGGAGGCGTCACGCGGAGCGTCACGTGGGGCGGAAAAAGGTCACAAAATGGGGCGAAAGGCGTCACGCGGGGGCGATCAAGCGTCACGCGGAGTGGAGCAGGCGTCACGCGGCGGGAGGGGAGCGTCACACGGCCCGGCACAAGCGTCACGTCGCCTGTGCCGCGGCTCACGCCAGCGCCTCAGCGGGTGCGGCCAGCGGCGGCACGTACTCGATTCCGTGCGCGACCATCTTTTCCAGGCAGCGCGGTGGCCGCCCCTTCCATACCAGGCGGCCCTGGTCGAGCCCCCACAGCTCATGCCCGCTGATGACACCCGCCTCGATACCGGTCACTTCGAAGATGCTCGCCACGCGGCGCTGTCCGCTGCGCATCACCACCCGCAGCTGCACCACCAGCTCGATGGTGCGCGCCACCATGCGTACCAGCTCGTCGCCAGCCAACCGCTCGCCGGCCATCATCGCCAGCGTCGCCAGTCGGTCCAGCGCGTCGCGCGGCGAGTTGCCGTGGATGGTCGTCAACGATCCGTCGTGGCCGGTGTTCATCGCCATCAACATGTCGAGCGCCTCGGCGCCACGCACCTCGCCGACGATGATGCGGGTGGGCCGCATGCGCAACGCATTGCGGACCAGATCGCGGATGCTGATCTCGCCTGCACCCTCGACGTTCTTGCCGCGGGATTGCAGTGCGACGCAATCCGGCAGGCGGCGATCCAGCTGGAGCTCGGGGATCTCCTCCACCGTCACCACGCGCTCGTCGAGTCCCACAATCGAAGCGCCGAGCGCATTCAGCAGGGTGGTCTTGCCCGACCCGGTCTGCCCGCTCACCAGGACGTTGACGCCGGCCTGGACCGCTGCTTCCAGGAACTCTGCGGCGGCCGGCGGTAGCGCGCCCAGCTCGACCAGCTCGTCAAGCGACTGCGCGCGGAGGACGAACTTGCGCACCGTGACCGAGGTCCAGCGGGTGCTGGCAGGCGGAATGACGGCGTTCAGCCGCGAGCCGTCGTGCAGCCGGATGTCGACCATCGGCGAGGCGTCATCCAACCGCCGGCCAGCGCTGCTGACGACCCGTTTGACGAGCTCGCGCAGCTCCTCGTCCGTTTCGAAGTACACCCCGATCGCCTGCTCCTTGCGTCCGTCGCGGATGGTGAACACCCGCAATGGTCCGTTGACGATGATCTCCTCTACGCGCGGGTCGTCCATCAAAGGCTGAAGGATGCCGAGTCCAAAGACCGCGTCGAAGAGGCGCCGCTTCACCGACTCGGCGTCCACCAGCAGTGGGCCGTTGGCGGTGACGGCGCGTCGCTCGTAGGCGGCGACCTCCTCGTCGATGATGATGCGAACGCGGTCCTCCACCTTCGCGCCTGGCGCCGGCAGCTGGCCATCGCCCAGCGCGCGGCTGACGGCATCGGACACGCGCTCGCGGATCAAGCGCTCGGCGGCACGATCGCTTGCGTGCGGCGTGATGAGGTGTGGCTCGATGGCTACCATGCCCGACCTCGTGGGGCGTGTTGCACCGGCAGGCGCAGGCGGGCCTTCGCCGAAAACGCCTGCGACTTACCTGGCCGCTCCGCGAGCGCCAGCAGCGCCCGACTGGCGCGACTGGCGGGGTCCGTCACCAGCGGGCGTTGGTCGGCCACCGCTCGCTGTGCCGCGGCGTGGTCGAACGGCACGACGGCGGCTATCGGCGCACCGAGGTGCCACTCCACTTCGGCGGGCGGGTGGTGGTAGCGCGCGTCGTGTCGGTTCAACACCAGGTGTACCGACCGCCGTTCGATTCCCAGCTGGCGCTCGAGCTGGTCGAGCGCGCCGCGGGCGTGCCACAGGCCGACGAAGTCAGACCCCGTGGCCAGCAGGATGTGCTGAGCCGCCGCCAGCGCCGCGCGATGATTGGCAGCCGGGGTTTCGATGCCCAGCAGGTCGGGTCCCACATCGAGAATGACCCAGCGATAGCGACCTGCCAGCTCGGCGACCAGCCGCTCGACGAAGCCGTGTCCGACGCTGGAGCGCATTTCGCGCTTGGGAGGTCCGCACAGCACCACCGCCGCGACGCCAGTTGGACCGAGTGGCTGCAGCTCGTCGCGGAGGGCGACACTCCAGTTGTGCGGGTCCTCGCGCACCGCGTGGGCCAGCGTACAGATGTTGCGACTCGGGTCAAGATCGAGAAACGCGGCCAACGACGGCGCGCACAGATCGAGCTCAACCAGCACGCTCGAATCGGCGGTGCCAAGCGCTGCTGTCAGGTTGATCGCCAGGGTAGTGCGGCCCGGAGCACCGGCGCCGCCGGTCACGGCGATGACCCCGCCGGCGCGCGGATCGGCACGGTCGGCGGATTTGAGCACGACTGGTTCCGGTGACGTCCGCTGGCGTGGCACTGGCCGCCCCGCTGGCCGTGCCGAGACGAGCACATGGTGGAGGCTGACAGGATCCGTGTCGAGTGCGAGGACCGGACCCCGCCGCCCACGCCAGCGCGCCTCGTCCGGATCGGGCACCAGCAGCACCACGAGCAGGCCGGGCCGGTCCAGCTGATCGAGCAGCGCGTCTGTCAGCCGGTGCAAGCTCCAGCCGACGACCGCCGCATCCACGGCGTGCGTGTCGACCACCTGGACCAGCTGATCCGCCGCCAGGCACTGGGCGACGACGCTGAGGTCATCGGCCGCGTCGAGCGCGGGCCGCAGGCGTTGCTCCAGCTCCTGGTCGCCGAGGCCGAGCGCCAGCCTGAGCTTAGGCAGCTGGTAACCGGTCAACTCGGCGGGACCTCACGGGCGGGCTTGCCGGGTGGTGGAAGCAGCAGGACGTCCAGCTCGCCGATGCGCCGGGCTTCGGCGAGCTGGCGCGCCTGGTCGGGGGTGACCGCCAGCGTCACGCTGGTGATCGGGCCGCGGGGCGTCTCGGCGGGATCCGAAGCCAGGCTCGAGCTGGCGAAGGTCTGGTCGTGGCCGACCTCGAACACGCGCGCACGCTCGAGAACGGGGCGCGCGTGAGCCTCGTTGCGGCTCTTGTCGGCGACGGTTACCAGCACCTGGACCGCGTCACCCGCGCGGAGGCGTCCGCCGACCGCGCTGTCCGGCCGGGCGGGGATGGTCACCGCCACCTGATCGGGCGCGAGGCCGAGCTGCTCGGCGAGCTGGGCGCGGGCCAGGAGTTGGTGGGCGTGAATGGGTTCGCCCAGCTGACGTCCGGCCAGTGCGTCGAGCATGTCCGATGGCAGCGCGGCGCGGTACAGCTCGTCGTCCATGCGGACGTAGGCCACCGACAGGTCGGACGTGCGCAGCGTGGCGCCGGCGGGCAGATCGTGCGTGGCGACCAACACGGGGCGGGCATCGCTGGCGCTGACCCAGAAGGCGACCGATCCGGCCAGGGCCGCCAGGGTGAGAAAGACGCCGATGAGCGCGCGTGGGTCGGCGCGTCTCGGCCGCCGAAGGGCTCGGGCGGACGTCAGGGTGGCGACGACCATGGAATCAGAGGACGCCTCTCGGGTCACGCGCACCAGGCTGGCGGCGCCGCCTCGGGGTGACGCCAGTGCTGGTCGTCAGCATGATTCAAGACCAGACCGGTTCCGGTCAAGCGTTTTGTCAAATTCGATGTCAAGGGATGTCAAGGGATGTCAAGGGATGTCAAGACGCTTTTTGTTACCGCGGCGTCCTGGCGGGCCCTTGGGCGACTGTGGCACGGTGCACACGACCGATTGTCCGCGTCAGGCGTCACGCAAGGCGTCACGCGACCGTCACGCGAGCGTCATCTGGGTGCCACGCGCGGCCACCTGAGCCATCCGCGAGCGACACCTGGGCTTTGCGCGAGCGCCACTCAGGCGTCACGCGGTCGGCTGAAGCGTCACCTGGACGGTCGGCGGCCGGGCCTCAACTGGCGACGCGGGCGCTGTTGCTGGCTGCCACGCATGCCGACGATGGGAGTGCTCACACGCTGATCACAACCGTCACGCCGGCCCCTTCAAGCGTCACGGCAGCGTCACGCGGACGTCACGTGGAGCGTCACGCGAGCGTCATCGGGGCGTCACGCCGAGCGTGCTGCTGGCTGCGCGCGTGGGCCGGGGTCGCGGCGAGGGCAGCAACGAATCGTTGCTGGCTGGAGAGACAACGTCACTCAATTGAGTGAAATTGAGTGATCTCGACCACCCGGGCGTAGTCTTCCCGCCCAGGAGGTTCCGCAAACCCCGCACATGGCAACCGATGTCGTCGCGCTCCATACCGCAAACCAGGAGTTGGCCCAGGCCGTGGCCGACCTCCAGCGTGCAGTCGACCGGCTGCAGCAACAACAAGCGCTGCAGACTCACGCGCTCCTCAACGCAATTCGCGGACAGTGGGACGCGGCGCAGTTCGGCACCCAATCCGTCGAAGCCATCATCGTCGCCCTCAATCCGGGCTTGCAGGGCAAGGTGAACGCCGTCCCTTTCGCGGACGGCCGGTAGGCCCGGCTGTGGCTCATGCATCCATGATCCGTCGCTGGCGCACCACAAACTGCTGGGTCGGCCGACCCTTCGGCCCGCCTATCGCCTTTGTGCTGCACACACAGGCGGGCGGCGAATCGGGCACGGTCGCCCAGTTCCTGTCGAGCTCCGCCCAGTTCTCGGCGCATTACGCGGTGGACCTCGAGGGCACCATCGAGTGCTTCGTCGATCCGGGCGACCGCGCCTGGGCAAATGGCATCCTCGAGCCCGGCAACTGCTGGACGGCGATCGCGGCCGACTGCGGAGTCGACCCGACGCTGAATCCCAATCAGGTGACGGTGAGCTGCGAAACGGAAGACCTGGGCGACCACCACCGGACCGTCAGCGAGCGCCAATTTCAGGCGGTGCTCTGGGCGGCCAGGGAGGCCAAACGGCGCTACCAGCACTCGTTGCGCTATCTGGTCCGCCACGCGGACATCAGCCCTCAGAGTCGCGCCAACTGCCCTGGCGATCGCTGGATCGCCAGCGGTCGGTTCCAGGCATTGGCGGACGCGCTCGGACTCAAAATGGTGAGCACGTAGAGAGCGTCTCCACCCGGGGGAGGCGTCACGCCCGGCGCCGATGGCCGCGCACCTCAGCAGCGCAGCCATCGCGCCGGGCCGTGCCCGTTCATCCGCAACAAAAAAAGAGCCCGCCGCGTCG
>VBGG01000086.1 GCA_005883405.1 Chloroflexota bacterium
GTCTGCGAAGAACGTCCACTGGTAGAAGGCTTCGACGGTGGGGATGACCGTCCAGGTCCAGACGAAGCCGAGCGGCCCGATGTGCTCGACCACCGGGCCGGGGTCGACCGGACCGCCCAGCAGCATCGACCGCACGTCGTGGTGCCGCTGCGAGGTGACCGAGATCTGCACGTGGACCCCGATATTGGGCTTGCGCGGGATGAACCACATCTGTTCGTCACCCAGGCAGCCGACGTTGACGACCGGGATGTTGCTGACCACTTCAACGGGCGTCGCCGTCGGCGTGCCCAATTGTGCGAGCCCGACCCCGGCCGCCGCGGCGGTAGCGGTGAGCGCCAGTGCGGTGACCGTCAGCAGCGCCGTCTGCCCCTGGAACGCCGTCTGCGTGCCGGAGATCGCCGTCGCGGTCATGGCCACTGAGGTGGCCGTCTGCGCCACGCCGGCCGGCAAGGTCGCGGTTGCCGTTGGCTCGCCTGGCACCTGCCCAGCCGCCATCAGCGTTTCGGCGCGGAACGCCTGAGCCAATGACGTGTCCGGCAGGTCGGTCGGTCGATCGAGCGCCAGTGGTGGCAGGTCGGTCGGTCGATCGAGCGCCAGTGGTCGCGACGGCGCGTACTGGGCAAACAAGCGTGAGTCACGCGCTTCCGCGGCCATATCGCGCGACAGGTCGACGCCGATCATGACTCGCTTCAGCCAGTCGCCCACCAGCAACCCCTGGGTCAGGCCCGTCGCGCGCGAGAAGTGCATGATCCCGCGCTGGAAGCGCTGGTACACGAAGTCTGGATTGAGCGGATCGCTGGTCGGCAGGCTCGTCGGCAGACCCCACAATTCGAGCGCGTAGCCGGGCAGCAGCGAAGGATCGCACGGGTCGGTGCCAAACGCGTCGGCGCAGTTGACCGAGTTCAGGAAAGTGGACTGGAAGTTGACGGGTAAGCCGTTCCAGTCGTCGGTCACATAGACGTTGACGAAGGCGAGCGCCTGCGTGGCGTAGTCGGGATCGGTCGGCTGCGGTGCGCTGCCGAGCAGGTCGGGATCGGCCGCCGGCAAACTCAGGCCGTCGATGTGGGTGATGGGCAGGACATCGGCCGACAGGATGTCGCCGGGCGAAACCCTGCCATCGGGCCCCAACGACAGCATCTGGCGCTGGAACAGCTGAACGCGCTGACCAAGCAGTGGGAATTCATTCGAGATGGGATAGCCAAAGGTGCGCACGCCGCCGCGGTGCTGGAAGTAGTCGAGCACGGCCGGCGAGCTGATGCGGTAGCCGGTGGCCGCGAAGAAGCCCGGGTCGAGACCCGGGCCAACCTGCTGCGCGGTAGCCAGCGACGACTGGGCAAGCACACCGCCGAGTACGAGCGAGACACCCAGAGCGACGGTCGAGGAGAGGTTGCGAATCCGCCGCACGGCCCGCCATACGCGGCTGCCGCGCGCCTGCAGTGGCGCCATTCTCGACGTACCTCCTGGTCGCAGCAGCGTACCTGTTGCAACGCAGGCCCGTAAACGCCTGTTATGTGCTAGCCATGCCGTTCTTTCGCGGCCGTGGGCTCGGCACTCGCGGGTGGCCCAGGCGGCTGTCCCCGCACCGAGCTCACGATCTTGTAGCCGAAGCCGCGCACCGAGACGATCTGCGGGGCGAGTCGGCCCGCCTGGCTGAGCTTCACCCGCAGCCGACCGATGTGGACGTCGATCGTGCGGCTGGTGCCCGTATCCGGATCACCCCAGACCAGTTTGGCCAGCGCGTCGCGCGGCACAACTTGATCCGGCCGCGCCGCCAGAACGGTCAAGAGCCGGTACTCGGTCGGCGTCAGCTGCAGTAAGGTCCCCGCCAGCGTGACCTGGTGCAGCCCGTGGTCGATCGACAGCTCGCCGATCCGAATCGGCCCACGCGCTCCAGTCGGATCGCCAGCGTGTTGCTGCGCTGCGCGCCTGAGCAGCACTTCAACGCGCGCCAACAGGTCGTACACGTCAAAGGGTTTCGCGATGAAATCGTCGGCGCCGAGCTTCAAGCTGAGGAACGCATCGCGCCGCCGCTGGGTACCGCTGCAGATCAGAATGGGCACGCTCGCCATGTTCTTGAGCACGCTGCACAGCACGAGGCCGTCCTCGTCGGGTAAGACGAGGTCGAGAACGATGAGATCGGGCCGCACCTGCTCGACGAGCGCACGGGCGACGGCGCCGGTCGATGCCTGGCGGACCTGGTACCCCGTAGACTCGAGTACGTCGGTCAGCATGTAGGCGATCGCGGCGTCGTCTTCGACCAGCACGATGCTGGCGGCACGCCCAGCCTGCGAGTCTGGACTCAGATCACTGAATGGCGTGTTTTTACCCACGCCTGGCCCCGTCGCGGGAACGGGATGTGCTGTCCCCTGTCATAAGCCCGATGTTTGTTACCTCCTCCAAAGGGCCCCAGGCCCTCCCCCAACGGCGCTCACACCGTGGCACGTCTCCCCTGTGCTGTGGTTGAGAAGTGATTGGGATTTTGGTGAATTCTCGCTAAGGTGCGTTACACGCGTGACCATGGTAGACGTCCCCTGCCATCCTTGACGGGAAACCAGCCGCGCCTTATGGTCCGAGCGGCGTGCGGCCTGGGTAAAAGCTATCTGGGTAGAGCTATAAGGAAAGAGGAGACCAGAGGTGCCAGACGAGCCCGCACCCGTCGGAGGGTTGGTCGGCAGGGCTGCGCGCACGAAACGCCCGAGCAACCCGGGCGAGGATGAGCGAGCGCCGCAGGGCGCTCTCGGTGCCCTCGCGTCTCGGACGCTGGCCTCGCAGGAAGCACATCGCCGCGAGCTGCTCGAGGCGATCCGCACCCCGATCATCACCACCTCGCTCAACGGGCGCATCACCAGCTTCAATGCCGCGGCCGTGGCGCTCTTCGGGAGCCCCGCTCGGCTGTACGGGCGCGGCATCCGCGATGTGCTGCCGTTCGTGTCCGAACCGCAGGATCCTGCCAGCGGCGATGCCCAGGGGCGTCTGGCTGATGCCACGGGACGTACGGTTGACCTCGAGATAAGCCGCACGGTCATGCAGGAGAGCGCCGACCAGGGCTACGCCGTGTACGTCGTGCACGACATCTCACGCCATGCCGAGGTCAACCGCCTGCGCGAACAACTCCTGTATAGCGTCGCGCACGAGCTGCGCGGACCGTTGATGGTGCTCGACAACGCGCTGGAGATCCTCGACACCGAATACGGCACGTTGAGCGACGCCGACCACGCCCACGTGATGGGCACGGCGCGTCGCACCGCCCGACGCATGCGCACGCTGATGGAGGATCTGCTCAGCGCAGGGGCCATCCAATCGGGCCACTTCGTCGTCGCGCCGCGCAAGACGGCCGTTCACTCGATCATCGCGGACGCCCTCGAGATCGTCGGGCCAGCCATTGAAGCGCGCGGCCAGCGTCTCGAGATCGAGGTGCGCGACGATGCGCCACAGGTCCTCGCCGACCAGCGTTATGCGCGCCAGGTGCTCACCAACCTGCTGGCGAACGCGTCGAAGTACAGCCCCGAGGAGTCGAAGATCAGGATCGTGGCTCGGGCTGCGCCCGCCAACATGGTGCGCATCAGCGTCGAGGATCAGGGGCCTGGCATCGCGCCCGAACAACAGGCCGGACTGTTTGAGCGTTTTTATCGCGTGCGGGCGGATGCCGACGCGCCCGGGGTAGGACTGGGCCTCGCGATCGCCAAGGGGATCGTGGAAGCCCACAGTGGCAACATCGGCATCGATAGTCAGCTCGGCAGTGGTACGAGCGTCTGGTTCACCCTGCCGAATGCTGCTCGGCTGAGTTAGACGACGGGGAACTGCAGTGCGGATCCTGCTGGTTGATGATGATCGCGAGCTGATCGACCTTCTGGCGTTCGCGCTCAAGCGCGCGGGTCTCGAGCCCATCGCGGCGCACGATGCGCGCGCGGCGGTGCGTATCTTTGAGGAGCGCCAGCCGGACCTGGTGGTCCTGGACATCAACCTCGGCGCATCCAGCGGGCTGGATGTGTTGAAGGAGCTGCGGCGTCGATCCCAGCTACCGGTGATCATGCTCACCGCGCTCGACTCGGAGGAAGACAAGGTGCGCGGGCTCGAGGCTGGCGCCGACGACTACCTCACCAAGCCGTTCAGCCATCGCGAGCTGGTCGCGCGCATTCGCGCCCAGCTGCGGCGCAGCGCCCAGGAGTGGTCGCCGCGCCGCGCGCCCGAAACCCGCCTCCAAGTGGGCACCGTCACGCTCAACCTGGCCGAGCACTCGGTGACCAAATCGGGTCAACAGGTGAGCTTGACCGTGACTGAGTTCCGCCTGCTGCACTGCTTGATGACCAACGCCGGCACCGTGGTCCCAACCGGCACGATCCTCAAGCAGGTGTGGGGCTACCAGGAGGCCGGCGGCTCGGATGTGGTCCGCGTCACCGTCCATCGCCTGCGGCGCAAGCTCGAGCACGACCCGACCCGACCGCTGCTGTTGCACACCATTCCCGGTGTCGGTGTGCTGCTCAAGGCCGACGCCGAGGCGCCTGTGTAACGAAAGTTTCGGCGACGGTAACCTAGGTTGAGGACCCGTCAACCCGCGCTGTGAGGTGGTTCACACCCACCGCGCGAGCTGATTCACAGAACACGTCCCACCTCGCGCGTACGCTTGCGGCCATGCTTCTTCGCAGGGACGCTTCAACACCGCCTCAACGTGCTGGTCGAGGTTGTCACGTGCCTGTAACGCGAGCCGGCGAACTGTACGGCACTGTAACGGCCTCTGTAACGGATGTTTACGCTCGCGAGACGTATGATCCGCTCGCTCAACATGCAGGAGACGGGAAGGAGGTCCGCGACGAGGATGCGCGCAACCGTGGCGTCTGGCACCGAGGCCGTTGCTAGTCCTGCTCAGCCCGCGCCGCAGCACCTGCTCTCGCTGCTGGCCACCGTCGCGCACGAGCTGCGCGGCCCGCTCACTGCGCTCGCTACTTCCTCTGAGCTGCTGGCCGAGGATTTCGTACGCCTGGATCCATCACAAATCAAAGACATGCTGGGTGCGATGCACCGTCGCACGCTGTGGCTCCAGGGTCTGGTCGAGAACCTGCTGTGTGCCGCGACCATCCGCGAAGGTCGCCTGCAGCTGTTCTGCCAATCGCTCGGTCTGGCTGACCTGCTGGACGACGTCAAGGCGGTCGTCGGACCCATCCTGGCTCAGCGCGGCCAGCGCCTGCGCGTGCGGATGTCCAGCGAGCTGCCTGAGGTGCTTGCGGACAGTCGTCGACTCGGTCAGGTTCTGATCAACATGATCCTGAACGCGAGCAAGTTCGGGGCGCTGAATACGTCGATCGACGTCGGCGTGTCGGCCCGCGACGGGTCGGTGCGCGTGGTGGTTGCCGACCGCGGCCCCGGCGTATCGATGCAACAGGCCGAGCAGCTGTTCGAGCCGTACTTCCGCTCCACCGCCGCGACCGGCAGGGAGGGCGTAGGTCTGGGTCTGTCGATCGTCAAGTCGATTGTCGAGGCGCACGGCGGTGCCGTTGGTGTCGAGAATCGCCGCGGCGGAGGCGCCCGTTTCTGGTTTTCCATCCCGACCGTGCGACGCACCGCGTCCGCGAAGTCACACCTGAGCCTCGTTTCGTAGCCACCAAGGAGAAGGACTGATCCGATGAAAGTTCTGGTCGTTGACGACGACGTCGATCTGTTGGACTTGATGACGTATGCGTTGCGGCGCGAGGGGTACAACGTCCTCGCCGCCGTCGACGGACAGCAGGCGCTGCAGCGCTGGGAGGCCGAGAGCCCGGATATCGTCCTGCTCGACGGCAACCTGCCGAAGATTGACGGCTTCGAGGTCTGCCGCCGCATCCGTCACGATTCCAAGACGCCGATCATCATGCTGACGGCGCGCGACGAGGAAGAGGATATCCTGCGCGGCCTGCAGATCGGCGCCGACGACTACATGACCAAGCCCTTCAGCGCCAAGCAGCTCGCCGCGCGCATGAAGGCGGTGATGCGCCGCTGCCAGACCGATCCGTACCGTCAGCCGGCGAGCCAGGTCTCGGTGGGCGATCTGGTGCTCGACCTGCAGTCGCACGAGGTGACCAAGGCCGGCAAGCCGGTGCAGCTGACGCGGCTCGAGTTCCGCATCCTGTACATGCTGGCCTTGAATGAGGGGCGGATCATCCCCTACAGCCGGCTAATCGAGTACGCCTGGGGCTACTATGACGAGGGCAACTCGAACCTGCTCAAGACGCACATCTGCCACATCCGCAAGAAGCTGGCGCTATCGCCCAACGGGAAGCGCGGCATCAAGGCCGTGCTGGGCGTGGGTTACAGCCTCTCGCGCGGCTAGAACTCCCAAGGGGGGGAGTGGGAAGGGGCGCATGCTATGGCATGCGCCCCTTTTTTCATACCCTCAATCCGTGAACATTGCACGCCTGTATACCGGAGACGACGAACAGACCCATATTGAGTGGATCAATCTCGAGACGCACCCGGAGCTCGGCACACTACAGAAGGCGGAAGGCATCCAGTTCCGTTCCACCGAGCCGGGTAATTTTCTGGACTGGCACCCGGCTCCGCGCTGACAGTTTGTGATCACCCTGGCGGGCGAAGTCGAGATCGGTCTGGGCGACGGTACGATCCACCGCTTCGGACCCGGCCACGTCAATCTGGCTGAAGACCTCACCGGTCAGGGCCACACGACACGCGTCGTTGGCGATCAGCCGCGAGTCACCGCGGTCATCCCGCTCGCGTAGGTTTTGATCGGTCGAGGCTTCATTGAAAAGGAAACCCCCGAGCGACGCGCGCTGGACCCCTTCAGCTCGCGTCGCCGGGTGTTCGATTCAAAGTCTAGCCGCGCTGTTCCCCGCATATTCCTCACGAATGAGAAACATTCAACTCGACTCTCTTACGGTGGCTCGTGTAATTCGAGAGCCAGGCTTCTGCTCACCGCATACGACGGTTTAACCAGCGCTGAAAGTGTGAATTGCCGCGGCGATCCACGCCTGCTGCTCCGTGCTCAGCTCAGGGTACATCGGAATGGACAGCACCTCGTGCGCAGCGCGTTCGGTGTGCGGCAGGTCGCCCGCCCGATGACCAAGCTGCCGGGTTGCAGGCTGGAGGTGGATGGGTACCGGGAAATGGACGCCAGTGCCGATCTCGCGATCGGCCAGCACCTTCTGCAAGGCGTCCCGCTCTGGGCTGCGAATCACGTACACGTACCAGACGTGGGTGCGGCCAGGTGCGGTCACCGGCAGTCCCAGTCCCGCGTCGGCCAGCAAACGGGCATAGGCCGCCGCGCGCTCGCGCCGCTGCGCGTTCCAGGCGTCGAGGTGGCGCAGCTTGATGCGTAACACGGCTGCCTGGATTTCGTCCATGCGTGCGTTGAATCCGAGCTCCAGGTGCTGATAACGCTGCTCGGAGCCGTGGTCCCGGTACAGGCGCAATCGGCGGGCGAGCTCCGCATCGGAGGTGACGACCGCCCCGCTCTCGCCGTACGCCCCCAGGTTTTTGGAGAAGTAGAAGCTGAAGCAGCCCAGCTGTCCGATGGCTCCGGCACGTCGCCCGTGGTACTCGGCGCCGTGGGCTTCAGCGGCATCCTCAACGACGACCAGCTCGTGCCGCCGCGCGATCTCGCCGATCGCATCCATGTCCGCCATCTGGCCGTACAGGTGTACCGGCATGATCGCCTTCGTCCGCGACGTGACGCGCGCCTCAACCTGCGACACATCCATCAGGTACGTATTCGGATCGATGTCGACATAGACCGGCGTGGCTCCGGCCATCACGATCGCCTCGGTCGTGGCAAAGAAGGTGTGCGCGACAGTGATGACCTCGTCGCCCGCGCCAACACCGGCAGCTCGCAGTGCCAGGTGGAGCGCATCCGTCCCGTTGCCAACGGTGACGCAGCTCCGCGTTCCGCAGTACGCGGCAAACTCTTCCTCGAATGCCCGCGTGTTCGGACCCAGGAAGAGCTGCATCGAGTCGAGTACCTCCTCGATCGCCCGCATGACCTCGCCCTTGATGGGCTGAAACTGGGCGGTCAGGTCGACCAGCGGGACGCGCATCAGGCTTCGAGCGTGCGATCGGCGCCGCTGGTCGGAGGGCTCAACTCTTCTTCAACCGGTGGATAACGAAGCTTCGGTGGCAGGCTCACGATACTTTCGATTGCAATGTCACAACGCAAGATCAGAGTGGTTGTTACCGGGGGCGCCGGATTCATCGGCAGCCATCTTATCGATCGGCTCCTCGCAGATGACAACACCGAGGTTCTGGTGTTGGACAACCTCTCACGCGGGCGTATCACCAACCTCGCCCGCTGGCAGGGCAACCCACGACTCGACGTCGTGCAGGCCGATGTGCGCGACGCACAGAGCGTTCAAGCGCTGCTGTACGACTCCGACATTGTCTACCACCTGGCGGCCCAATCGACGGTCATGGGCGCAGTCAACGACCTCGGGTACACCTTCAGCACCAACGTGGTGGGCACCTTCAACGTACTCACCGCCGCTGCCCATCACGGCGTCAGGCGCGTGGTCTTCACCTCATCGCGCGAGGTGTACGGCGAACCCATCAGCTTGCCTGTAGACGAAGAGTCGCCACTCCTGGCGGCCAACTCCTACGGCGCGAGCAAGGCCGCCGGCGAAGCGTACTGCCGGGCGTTCCGACGTGAGTTCGGACTTCAAACCGCGGTGCTGCGTCTGGCAAACGTGTACGGTCCACGTGATTTCGGTCGGGTGATACCTCACTGGTTCGAGCTCGCTCAGGCCGGCTGCGAGTTACCCGTATACGGTGGCAAGCAGGTACTGGATTTTGTTTGGGTTGGCCAGGCGGTTGAGGCGCTGGTTCGAGCCGGTCGCCTGGAGGGGTCCGTACCGCCCATCAACGTTGGCAGCGGAACAGGAACCCGTATCGTGGACCTGGCGCGCCGCATCGGCCGACTGGTCGATTCGCACGCGCGCTTGAGCCTGCAACCCGCCCGCAAGGTCGAGGTGACGCGCTTTGTGGCGAATGTGGATCGCATGCGTCAAATCCTGAAGCTGGAGCCACCGCTCGATCCGCTCGCGTACTTGCCTGAGGTCGCTCCGCTACCGGTGCGCGTCGCGCTGACGTGAGCGCAATCGCCCACGCTGACGGTGTGCTGTTCGTCGTGAGCGCCACCGTGCCCCCGGCTACGGGTCAACCCGGTCCACGCAAGGATTACTTCGGGCTCCAGCACAGCCTGGACGCCACTCTGCTCGACTACGCATGGGTAGACCGATCGAGGTCCGCCCGGATGCTGGCACGATTCTTTGGCAAGGCCGTCGCGCAAGCCTGGCTGGCATTCCGTCATCGACGCGCCTACAGGGCAATCTTGACGGACGGTGAGCACATCGGGATCCCGCTGGCGCTGCTGCTCAAGCTCGCCCGCGCGCGCACCCCGCATGTCACGATCGGGCATCGACTCACCGCGTCCAAGAAGCGTCCGTTCTTCCGCTGGCTGCGTGTGCACTCACACATCAGCCGCATCGCGCTCCATTCCCGTCGGCAGTACGAGCTGGCGACGAGTGACCTTCGCATTCCGTCAGAGCAGGTGGCCTTCGTTCCGTATCAGGTCGACACGGAGTTCTGGCAACCGCAGCCGGTTGCCGAGGAGCGTCTCATTTGCAGCGCGGGACTCGAGTTCCGCGACTACCCGACACTCGTGAGCGCCGTCCAGGATCTCGACCTGCGTGTGGTGATCGGGGCTGCAAGCCACTGGTCCAAACGCCGCAACACTGCCGAGCGCGGCCCGCGGCCGACCAGTGTAGAAGTGGGCTCATTCGACTATGTCGCGCTGCGCGATCTTTACGCGCGCTCGGCGGTGGTCGTGGTGCCACTGGAAGACATCGATTTTCAGGCGGGCGTGACGACGATCCTGGAGGCGATGGCGATGGCCAAGCCGGTCATCGTCACCCACACCCTCGGGCAGACTGATGTGGTGGAGGACCGCAGGACGATCACCCGCGGCGTCGAGCCGCGTCCTCGCGCCGAAAGCCTCTTGCGCGCTTTCGCCCACCCGGCCGGAGTGGACCTGGAGCCAAACGGCTTCTACGTCCCGCCGGGCGATCCTGCCGCTCTGGGGCGTGCGATCGCCTATCTGCTGGAGCATCCGGAGGAGCGTGCTCGACTGGGTGCTGCTGGACGCAGGGTGGTGGAGCAGCTCATGACCACCGACCAGTTCGCCAGCCGCATGCGCGACCTGGTCGAGCAGGCCTGTTCACCCGTCTCTGCTGGAGCCGACTGACGTGTTGCTGGATGCGCTGTCTGGCGGTCTGACGCTTTTGTCGGGCAGCCTGCTGGGTATGACCGCCTACCTCGATGCGCTGACCGTCGCAGCGGCTATCCGCAGCCGTCGACCCACACGCCCGACTGACGCCTCGCCGCGCCACCGCTTCGCGGTGCTCGTCCCCGCCCACAACGAGGAGCTGCTCATCGGGCGGTTGCTCGACAACCTCCAGCAGCTGGACTACCCCTCTGATCTATATGAGGTCTGTGTGGTGGCCGACAACTGCACCGACCGCACCGCCGAGCTCGCGCGCGCGGCAGGCGCGAAGGTCTACGAACGCTTCGATCCGACTCAACGCGCCAAAGGCTACGCCCTGCGCTGGCTGCTCGAGCAACTCGGCACCAACGAGCGAACGAGTGAACCCGAGAACGCGCGAACGAAACCCTTCGACGCCTTTGTGATCCTCGACGCCGACTCGGTGGTTTCCCGCAACTTCCTGCGGAGCATGGACGCGCGCCTCGCCTCCGGCGCTCAGGTGATCCAGGCCCATTACTCGGTCCTCAACGCCGACGAGGGCTCCGTCGCCGGACTCCGCTCGGCCGCCCTCGCGGCGGTGCACTATCTGCGACCACTCGGACGCGCCGCTCTCGGACTCTCGTGCGGACTCAAAGGCAACGGCATGTGCTTCGCAGCCGAGATCCTGGAGCGCTTCGCGTGGAGCTGGTTCACGCTCGCCGAAGATGTGGAGTTTCACCTGGCACTCGTCAGCCAGGGAGTCCGCGTGGACTTTGCGCCGGAGGCGACCGTCCTGGCCGACATGCCGCTCACGTTGGAGCAGGCTGCCAGTCAGAACGACCGCTGGGAGCGGGGCCGCCTCCAGCTGGTGAAGCACTACCTCCCCCGTCTTGTGCTTGATTCGCTCCGCCATCGCAGTCCGCTGCGCTTCGACGCCGCCGTCGAGCAGTTGATTCCGCCGCTTTCCATCCCATTCGCCCTGTCCTGCGTGATGCTCGTGGCTGCCCTGGCGCTCGCGCTCGCGGGCCACGGCGGCACGCTTCCGCTGGCCCTCGCCGCCTGCAGCCTCGTCGGCCAGGTTGCCTACCTGCTTGCCGCGCTCGCGCTGGTCCGCGCCCCCCGCTCCCGCTACGTGTCGCTAGGCAAAGCCCCCATCTACATCGCCTGGAAAGTCTCCCTCTACGCCCGCGCCCTCCTCCCCACCCGCGGTTCGGAGTGGGTCCGCACCGCTCGCGCTCCCTAACCCTGGTTCAGCCAGAGCTTGGTCACCACCTCCGCACCTAAACCGAAGTCGGATCGCGGGTAGAAGTCCCTCACATTCGGCTGCAGTGCGGCTGTCCGCATCGGAGCGGCGTGCATCGGGTAGTACATCTGTTCGGCCAGATAGCGCTGGATATCGAAGATCTGTTGCTTGCGACCGGCTCGGTCCAGGTTCTTCATCTCCTGCTCGATGCTGGCCGTCAATCTGGTGTCGTTGACCTCGGCTGTATTGCGCGTCCCCTTCGGGTGATACATGTTGAACAGGAAATCGTGCGGCTCAGTGAACGGCGTCAACAGACCAAAGACCAGCCGGTTACCGCCCTCGAACTTACCGAGGGCGGTCGTGGAGATGTACGCGGTGTACTCCTGCATCTTGATCTCGGCGTCGATTCCCACTGCTCTGAGGTCCTGCTGTAACAGCTCGCCCATCTGGACAAAGATCTGACCATAGCCTGGTGTGCTGATCATCTCGACCTTCAGCCCATCGGGATAGCCCGCCGCCGCGA
>VBGG01000538.1 GCA_005883405.1 Chloroflexota bacterium
CGATCACCTGGCCATCGGCGACCAGGCACACCGAATTGGACTGGGTGTACTTCAGGCTGATCAGCCCGATCAGCATGTCACGACGGGCGTGCTCGGGGATCCGTGTGCGCCGCGTGACCACGTTGGCCAGCAGCGGCTCAGCAGGGATGACGCTGTTACGGCGCTGTTCAAACGTGACGCCGAAGACCTGGCGGGTTTCGGACTCCAGCGGCTCGTAGGCGGGATCGATCTGGAGGACGGTGTAGCGGCCACCACGTTTGGCCTTGAGAAGGTCGAACGCCGCGGGCTCGTAGCCTGGGGCGATCACGCCATCCGAGACTTCGCGGCGCAGCAGCCGCGCCGTCGAGAGATCGACCCTATCGCTGAGTGCGACCCAATCGCCGTAGGAGCACACGCGGTCAGCACCGCGAGCGCGGGCGTACGCTGAGGCAAGCGCCGAAAGCTCGACATCACCGACGAAGTACGCGTGTCGAAGCGTGTCACTCAGCGGCAGGCCCACGGCCGCGCCTGCTGGCGAAACGTGCTTGAACGAGGCCGCCGCGGGCAGCCCGAGGACGAGCCGCAGCTCCCGCACCAGCTGCCAGGCGTTCAGAGCATCGAGCAGGTTGATGTAGCCCGGCGCGCCGTTGAGCACCGCAAACGGCAGCCGCCCCTCCGCGAACACCCGCGCCGGCGTCTGGTGCGGGTTGACGCCGTAGCGTAGCGCGAGGGTTTCGCCGTCAGTGACGCTCGTCGACCCTGGCTGCGTCCGGGTCTCCTCCGGAGAGCTAGTGTCGATAGTGCCGCTCGCCGGTGAAGATCATGGCGATGCCGTGGCGGTTGGCGACGCGGATCAGCTCGGGGTCGCGGCTGGAGCCACCGGGCTGGATGATGGCGGTGACGCCAGCGTCCGCGGCACGCTCCACCGCATCGGGGAACGGGAAGAAGCCGTCCGAGGCCAGGACGGAGCCCTGAGCTCGTTCGCCGGCCTTGCGGCACGCCAGATCAACGGCATCCTGGCGACTCGGTTGGCCCGAGCCGAAACCGACCAACGCCAGGCCCCGCGCCAGCACCACCCCGTTCGAGGTCACGTGCTTGACCGCCCGCCACGCGAAGTACAGCGACGTCAACTCGGCCAGCGCCGGCTGCCGTGTCGTCATCACCTTCGGCGTGAATGACTGCTCAGGCAGCGCATCGCGCGTCTGCACGAGAAATCCGCCCATCAGCCGCTTGTAATCGAACTCGCCCGGCATCGGCCCCGCCCCGTCGGGCCCGCGGGTGCCCTGATCGGCATGGGTGGCGAACACCCGCAGGTCTGCCTTGCGCTGCAACACCTGAAGCGCCTCGCGGGTGTAATCGGGCGCGACCAGATCCTCGAAGAACACCGCCGCGATCTCGTGGGCCGCTTCGTCGTCGAGCACGCGATTGGCCGCTACGGCGCTGCCGAACGCCGTCTGGGGATCGGTCGCCAGGGCTTTGCGAAATGCATCGGCAACCGAATCGCCAAGACTCAAGCCGCACAGGTTGCCGTGCTTCATGATCGCCACGCAGATCGACGTGAAGTCCGAGACGGCCTGCCACGCCAGATCAGCGTCGAACGTGTTATTGAATGACGGCGCCTTGCCGTGCAGCTGAATCGCCGTTGCCAGGCCTGCCGGCCGCGGTCGCGGCGAGGCTTCGGCATAGAAAGCCGCGAGCTGGTGCGGGTTCTCGCCTGAGCGCATGTCGGCGATCTTGCTCAAGGCAACCGTGTACTCATTGGGAAAGATCTCGTCGTGCGGCCGCAGATACGTGGCGACGTGGGTGTCGTAGATGGCGCAGTGCTGGAACGCCTTGGCGGCCAGGCGGCGGCGCATGTCCAGGCCCACGCCGTCAGCTCGCCCGAGCTCCTCGAGCACGCGTTCGTAATCGCGCGGATTGCAGACTGGCAGGACCGACGGGAAGTTCTTGGCCGCGGCGCGCAACAGCGTGTGTCCGCCGATGTCGATGTTTTCCAGCGCCAGCGGCAATCGGGCGCCCGAATCGCGGGCGACGCTGAGGAATGGATAAAGATTTGACGCGATGAGGTCGATCGGCTTCAGATCGTGTCGCGCCAGCTCTTCGAGGTGGCCAGGATCGTCGCGCAGCGCAAGGATTCCGCCGTGCACGGCCGGATGCAGCGTCTTGACCCGTCCGCCGAGCATCTCGGGGAAGCCGGTGAGCTCCTGCACGCCGCGCACGTTGATGCCCGCATCTCTCAGCAACCCCTCAGTGCCACCGGTCGAGAACAGCTCAAAGCCAAGCGCTTCGAGTCCACGAGCGAAATCGACGATGCCTGTTTTGTCGTAGACAGAGAGAATGGCGCGCACGGAAAGCTACTGGTCCGACTTTATCACGCGTGCTCGGCGGCCCTCGACGCGCACGCGACCCTCGGCGAAGGCGCTCACCGCGCGCGGCAGCAGGCGGTGCTCGCGTTCACGAATGCGCGCCTGCAGCGAGGCCACGTCGTCGTCGTCACGGACCTCGAGGCACTCCTGTAGCAGGATCGGGCCATTGTCCAGGTCATCGGTGACGAGATGGATGGTGCAGCCAGTGACCTTGACGCCGTGCTCCAGCGCCTGAGCCACTGCGTGCATCGTTCCGCCGAAGGCGGGCAACAGCGACGGATGGGTATTCAGGATTCGGCCGCTATAGGCCGCGACGAACTCGGGCACGAGGATCTCGTCGTAGCCGGCCAGAACGACCAGCTCGACGTCGGCACTCCGGAGCGCTACGAGCAGGTGGCGCTGCCGCTCGACGCGCTCGGGCACGGTCGCGCGGTCGACCAGGCACACGGGCACCCCGGCTGACTGCGCGCGGCCAATCGCGGCGACGTCGGCTCGATTGCAGCCAACCAGTACGATGCGCGCTGGGTAGCGCGGCTCGCGCGCGGCATCGAGGAGCGCTTGAAGATTGGTGCCCGCGCCGGAGACCAGTACGCCAACACGCAAAGGGCTCAGCGCACCCCTCACCCCAGCCCTCTCCCAGAGGTAGAGGGGGTCCGGTTGATTATCACACGTTCATCACGGCGCGGTACGACGCGACCAACCTCGACGGCGCTCGGGCAGGCTGCACGCGGATCGAGCGTTGGCTCGGCGACGAAGATCAGTCCGAGGCCAAGGTTGAAGACCCGCAGCATCTCGTCGAACGGGACGCCACCGAGCTCCTGCAGCAGGGAAAAGATCGGCGGCACCTGCCATGCGCCCCAGTCCAGCTCGACCGACACCGATTCGGGCAGCACGCGCGGCAGGTTGCCGGGAATGCCCCCGCCGGTAATGTGGGCGATCGCCGTCAGCCTGGGCAGAAGCGGCTCGAGCAGCCGGTAATAGCCTGGATGCGGCGCAAGGAGCGCGTCGCCGAGCGATTGCCCCAGACGGCCATCGGGGTCAGACGCCAGATCGATGCCCGAGATGACCTGGCGCGCCAGGGTGTAACCGTTGGTGTGCAGGCCAGTGGACGGCAGACCCCAGACGCGATCGCCTTGTTCGACGCGTGAGCCGTCGATCTCTGCGCCGCGTTCGACCACGCCGACGATCGTGCCGACCAGGTCCAGATGGCCCGGCGCGTACACGTCTGGAAGCTGGGCCGTCTCGCCACCCAGCAATGCGCACGCGTTCTCGCGGCACGCCGCGGCCATGCCGCTGACCAGGGCGTCCATAACGGCGGCGTCGATCGAATGCAGGCCCACATAGTCAAGGAAGAAGAGCGGTCGGGCGCCAGCCGTCAGGACGTCGTTCACCGACAGGTTGACCAGGTCGCGCCCCAGAAGCTCGTAGTGCCCGAGCTGAATGCCGAGCAGGACCTTGCTGCCGACGCCGTCGGTGCTCGCGACGAGCACCGCATCGCGCACGTCCCGCAGGTGAAACAGTCCAGCGAAAGCGCCAAAGCTACCCAGGACGGATGGTCCGTGCGTCGAGCGCACATGGCGCGCGATGCGACGGACGTTATCCTCGGCGGCGGCGATGTCAACTCCCGCCGCTGCGTAGGTGCGTTCCGGGTTCCGCGTTCCGAGTTCCGCGTTCACGCCTTGCGAGCTGACTCGAGCGCGAGCTTGTCGGCCGCGCCGTCGATCGGCATTGGATAGCGGCCGTGGAAACACGCGTTGCACAGGTTGTCGGCTGGCAGACCGATCGCGCTGATCAGGCCGGCCAGGCTCAGGTAGCCGAGCGAATCCGCGCCGACGATGGCCCGTATCTCGTCGATGCTATGCGTGTTGGCGATCAACGTGTCTTCGGGCGCGGTGTCGACACCGAGGTGACAGGCGTGGCGGATGGGCGGCGCGCAGATGCGCAGGTGGACTTCCGCCGCGCCGGCGCGACGCAGCAGGGCGACGATGCGCGGCGTGGTCGTGCCGCGCACGATACTGTCGTCGACCAGGGCGATGCGTTGGCCGCGCAGGACCTCGGGCAACGGGTTGAACTTCAGATCGACACCGAACTCGCGCTGTTGCTGGTGCGGCTGGATGAACGTGCGGCCGATGTAGCGGTTCTTGACCAGGCCCTCTCGGTAGGGCAGGCCGGCGGCGCGCGCGAAGCCGATGGCGGCCGGTGTGGCCGAATCGGGTACGGGCATCACGAAGTCGGCGGCGACGGGATGCTCGCGCGCAAGCGCCTCACCCATCCGTTCGCGGGTGGCGTACACCAGCTGACCGTCGAGCAGGCTGTCGGGACGGGCGAAGTAGATGTGCTCGAACGAGCATGCTGCGCGCGGGGGCGTCGGCGCGCTCGAGAATTGCTCCGCATGCACGCCGTCGGTGCCGATCGCCAGTAGCTCGCCTGGCGCTACCTCGCGAATGAGCTGCGCCCCGATGGTGTCGAGCGCACAGCTCTCGGACGCGACCGCCCAACCGTCGGCGAGGCGGCCGAGGACGAGCGGCCGGATACCCCACGGATCGCGCGCCGCGTACACGCGATCGCCCGTCAGCATCACCAGGCAGAACGCGCCGCTCAATGTGTCGAGGACCCGTCGCATGCGGCTCAGCCAGTCGTCCCCAGCCGAACGGGCGATCAGGTGGGCGATCAGCTCGGAATCGGTGGACGTGCGCGGCCGAGCACCCAGGCGCTCGACCTCGGCGCGAAGCTGCTCGACGTTGACGAGATTGCCGTTGTGGGCGAGGGCCAGGCTGCCGAGGCCAGGTGATGAGCTCGTCGATGGTTCCGAGCGCACCACGATCGGTTGCGCGTTCGCTGCCCGACTTGAGCCCGTGGTCGAGTAGCGGGTGTGGCCGATGCTCAGCCGCCCGCCCAGCTTGACCAGGTCACGTTCGTGGAAGACCTGACTGACGAGTCCCATGCCGGTCAGGTTGT
>VBGG01000087.1 GCA_005883405.1 Chloroflexota bacterium
CTTCGATCGCTTCTACCAGGCCCACGCGGGCGGCGCACTGACGAGCATGGCCGGCATGGGCCTCGGGCTGTACATCAGCCGCCAGATCATCGAGCTGCACGGCGGCACGATCAGGGCCGAGTTTCCCGACGACGGCGGCACGTGCATCGTGATCACCCTGCCGCGCTAATCGTTCCGGGTTCCGCGTTCCGGGTTCCGCGTTGGTCGTCCTCGTTTCAAGTTCTGTATTCAGGGACGTCTCGCACCGCCCAAGCGTCTGAGTGATCGAACGCGGAACCCGGAACGCGGAACGCGCTAACGCAGGCGCGGATCGAACGCGTCTCTCAACGCATCGCCCATCAGGTTGAACGCGAGCACGGTGGCGAGGATCGCCAGGCCAGGAAAGGTGGCGATCCACGGGGAATCGATCACGTAGTTCCGCCCGGCGGAGAGCATGTTGCCCCAGTCCGGCGTCGGCGGTTGGGTGCCGAGTCCCAGGAAGCTCAAGCCGGCGGTGTCGATGATCGCACTGCCCACGTTCAGCGTAGTCTGGACGATCACCGGCGCGAGCGTGTTCGGCAAGACGTGTTGCCACATCACTCGCCCGTCGCGCGCGCCGATCGCTCGCGCAGCTTCGACAAAGTCGCGGGCGCGCACCGAGAGCACCGACCCGCGCACCACACGGGCGTAGTGCGGGACGTACACGATGGCGATGGCGATCATCGCGTTGCGTAACCCGGGCCCAAGGATCGCCACGACCGCGATCGCCAGCAGGATGTACGGGAAGGCCAGCACCACGTCCATGCAGCGCATGATCAGGCTGTCCGTGCGACCGCCGTAGTACGCGGCCAGCATGCCCAGGATCAGCCCGGCGACGAGCGCAATGCTTGCCGCGGTGGCGCCGGCTTGCAGGGAGGCCTGAGCACCCCAGATCACCCGGCTGAATACGTCGCGCCCGAACTCGTCGGTGCCCATCAGGTGCGCGAGGCTGGGCGGCTGGCCCTGGATGCGGAAGTCCTGCTTGATCGGGCTGTACGGACTGACCTGGCCAGCGAACAGCGCCGCGGTGATCACCACGAGTAGCACGATGGCGCCAGCGACGCCCGTCCTGGAGTGCAGGAACCGCCGCCGCGCGGCCGACCACGGCGTGGCCGACGGCCGCGGGGCAGCCCGGGCCGGCACCTGGTCGGGCCGAAGCGGAACGCTCAGCGGCTCGGATGAGACAGCCACCTTTAGCTGTACCGAATCCGCGGGTCGAGCGCCGCGTACATCACGTCCACGATCAGGTTGATGGACACAACGAAGACGGCGACGATCAGCACCGTTCCCTGGACGACCGGGTAGTCGCGGGCGGTGATGGCCGTGACGATGTAGCGTCCGACCCCCACGCGCCCGAAGACCGTCTCGGTCAGCACTGCGCCGCTGAGCAGCGCGCCGAGCTGCAGTCCGATGACCGTGACCACGGGAATGAGCGCGTTCTTCAGCGCGTGTCGCGCCACGATGGTGGACTCACGCAGGCCTTTGGCGCGCGCCGTCGTCAGGTAATCGCTGCTCAGCACTTCCAGCATGCTGGAGCGCGACATGCGCGACACGATCGCCATGGTGATGGTGCTCAGCGTGATGGCTGGCAGCACCAGATGCCAGAGCACATCGCGGAACGCGCGCGCGTCGCCGGTGAGCAGGCTGTCGATGGTGTAGAAGTGCGTCACCGTGGGGATATCCACCGTGTTGCTGACCGTGCCAGACAGCGGGAACCAGCCTGCGCGCGCACCGAGCCAGTAAATAAGCATGAGCCCGATCCAGAACACGGGCATCGAAATACCCACCAACGAGAAGATCATCGTGGTGTACTCGACGATCGATCGGCGGCGGATGGCAGCCAGAATGCCCGCGGGCAAACCGACGAGCAATGCGACGAACAATGCGGCGATGCTCAGCTCAATGGTGGGCGCAAAGTTGGTGGCGAGCTCGGTGCTGACGTCGCCACCAGTGCGGATGGAGCGACCGAGCTGCAAGGTGAACGTGTGGGTCAAGAACTCCACGTACTGCACGGGCAGCGGACGATTGAGCCCCAGCTCCTCACGCAAGTGCTCCACCTCCGCCGCGCTGGCCTTCTCGCCCGCCAGCGCAATGGCCGGATCGCCCGGGATGAGCCGCAGCGCCAGGAACACCACGGTCGCCACTCCCACCAGCACCGGCAGGGTCGCCGCGACGCGCCGAAGTATGTAGGTGCGCATCAGTCGTGAGTCATGAGTCGTGAGTCATGAGTCTTTGTGGAACACCACGACTCTCGGCTCACGACCGCGCGACTACGCCAGACTGACGTTGTTGAAATAATAGATGTACGTCGGCTGCTGGACGAAGCCCTGAACGCGTTTGCGAATGGCGGCTTGCTGCTTCATGTGGCCGACGAACAGCCACGGCGCGTCGTCCACGATCTTTCGCTCGGCTTGATTGAAGAGGTCCTTGCGCTTGGCCTGTTCCGTCTCTTCGTTGGCCTGGTTGAGCAATAGGTCGACCTCGGGTGTACCGTAGAACGAGGTGTTCACGCCGCCTTTGTTGGCGCTGTTGAAGAACACACCCAGGAAGTTCTCGGGATCGCCGGTGTCTGCTTGCCAGCCGCCGAAGGCGATATTGAGCTTGGACGCGCGCCGATCCGCGCGGTACTGCGTCCATTCGCCGGTCTGGATCTCGGTCTTGATACCCACCGCGTCGAGATACTGCTGCACGGCTTCGGCCAGCTTGCTACCCTGTGGGTTGTAGCCGCGTGGAATGGTGTACGTATTGAGCGTCAATGTCTGACCGGTGTAGCTGGCATCCTTGAGCAACGCGGTGGCTTTGTCCGGGTCATAGGGATAGCCTTTGATGTCCGCGTTGTACCCCCAGGAAGTGGCCGGCAGAACACCAGTCGCGGGTGTTCCAGCGCCCGAGTACAGCTTGTCGGCGAGCTCTTCCTTGTTGATCGCATAGTTCATCGCCTGACGCAACGCCTTGTTCTGGTTCTCGGGTTTGGTCAGGTTGAACTCGGCCATGTTGACGTTCAGACCGGGCTGCTCCAGCACATCCGTGTCAGCCTGACCCTTGAGCGACGGAACGTCCTTGGGATCGATCGACCAGGTCACGTCGGCTTCGCCGTTCTGAATCTTCAGCGCGCGCACCGAGGCCTCGGGGACCGGCTGGAAGACGATGCGTTGAAGCTTGGCTTTGTTGCCCCAGTAGCCGTCGAAGGCTTCGACGGTGATGTGGTCGTCCTTCTTCCACTCGACGAACTTGAATGGGCCAGTACCAACCGGGTTCTCGTTGATGCCCTTGCCGAATTTCTTGAGCGCTTCCATCGAGATGACGAAACCGGGCGGGATCGCCAGATTGGACAGCAACGGCGAAAACTTGCGGTTAAGCGTGAATTTGACGTCGAGGTCGCCGACAGCTTCCATCTTCGTCACGACATTCGCGATGTAGTCGCCGATGAACGGGAAGCCGCCGTAGTCACCCTGGGCATCCTGGTACAGCGGATTGTCTTTGTTGACTTCGCGATCGAAGGTGAACGCGACCGCCTGAGCATTGAGCGGCGAGCCGTCGTGGAATTTCACGCCGGGCTTCAGATGGAAGATGTACTGGGTGCCGTCGGACGAGACATCCCACTTCTCGGCCAGGGCTGGCTCCACGTCGGTGCTGCCAGACTTGTAGCGCACCAGGCCTTCGTAGATCGCGGTGGTGGCGATGAAGCCCTCTTGCGCGTCCATCGCAGGCGGGTCGAGGCGATTGGTATCGCCAGCGAACAGAAACGTCAGCGTGTTCGCCGCGGTGGCCGCGGGCTTGGTGGCTGGCGCCGTCGTTGCCGCGGCCGCTGGTGCGGTAGTGGGCGCGGCGGCGGGCGCGGTCGTTGGCGCCGCGGCTGGGGCGGTGGTCGGCTTCGGAGCGGCGGCAGGGGCGGTCGGCGCGGGAGCCGGTGCTGCTGGGCCGCAGGCGGCCAGGAGGCCCATACCGGCGGTCAGGCCGGCCAGACCCAGGAATTGGCGGCGGCTGAGCGGGGACGCAAGCATCTCTGATCGACTCCCCCTGAAAAGGTGTTAACCGGCCAGGATAACAGCGACCTCGACGGCTGTCACATTTCGTTCTTGTTTTCTTGCCGAGCACACCTCCTGCCGCGCGAGGACGACCGATCGAGACAACCGTGGATGAATTGGGCAACTTCGAGCTCGCTGATCTGCGGCCGGGGCTCTACACGCTCGAGGTCAACCTGCCCGAAGCAGTCGTCATCGTCGTCGAACAGTTACGCGTCGATTAACCCCCCGCCCGGGGTGTCTCTGGCACCGAGGCCGGCCCGTTATCCATGCAGAGAGCCCAACATGGACCGTCTGAACCGTTACAACTCGGAACTCAATCTGGCCGTGTGGGCCGCCCTGCTCGTCGTCGCGCTTCTGCTAGGCCGTTAGCCCGCCGGCGGATCGGACTGGGTGCCCTCCCAGCTGAGAAATCCGCGCGGCGTCAGTGCCCAGTGTCGCCAACCGTCGGTGAACGACGCGGTGTCGGTCAACTGGTTGTACTCGGCGAGACCGGTAGTGGTCTGCTGGATGAGGTCGCTCACCGACGCGGACGCGTGCGCGCACTCGACGGGCGTGCCCATTGTGTCGCCAAGCTGCTGCTTCAGGGCAGCCAGATTGCCCGCGAACGCAGGCGACTGATCCGCGGCGCAGTTCGGGGGCGGTTGGGCTTTGGCCGATTGGTCCGTCGCGGAGTAGCCGACCGGGCGGGTGATGCCGGTGGTTTCATTGATGCCCAGGACCGCCGCCACCGTCGAGATGCTCGACAGATCCATGCCGAGTCGGTGGCCCGCCCACCAGGCAGTTGCAACTCCGGCCACCAGGACCACGAGCAGATAGATGAGCTCAGCGCTGCCCGTCGTGCGTTTCCGGCTAACGTGACGGTGGATGTGGGCCATCTGGGCCGACATAACCAGAAGCAATTTGCAGGCCACCCGCCGCGGCCTCTGCATTACAAACGCCTGAACGGTTCAGTCCGTTATTCCCCCGCGGGCGACCGCGGCGATAGATACAAGAAACCGCCTGGCGGGGGAGGGAACCAGGCGGTTTCTAATCAGCACCGCCAGCTGGGGGGAGGGGCTGGCGGTCTATTACGTGCAGTATTCTGGGTACCGACGGGCTGCACGAAGCGTGCCACGCCATTCTGCTGAAATAGCGGGCTGGCGAGGCGCGTTCTTTTCGTACATGCAAGGCCCAGGACCAATGCGACGGACGACCCTTCACGCTGTCACGCTGCTCGCGCGCGCAACGCTACCCACGCGTTTCGGCGACTTCGACGTCGCCGTCTACGAGGTGGACGGCGCGCCTGGCGAGGTAGCGGCGCTCACCCGCGGGGAGTTGCACGCCGATGCGCTGCCACTTGTCCGTCTGCACTCCGAATGCTTGACCGGCGACGTGCTGGGCTCATTGCGTTGCGACTGTGGGCAGCAGCTCTCGGCCGCGCTGGCGATGATCGCCCAAGCGAGCGCGGGCGTCCTGCTCTATCTGCCACAGGAGGGGCGTGGCATCGGCCTGGCCAACAAGATCCGCGCGTATGCGCTGCAAGACGAGGGACTCGACACGGTCGATGCCAATCTGGCGCTGGGTCTGCCGGTCGACCGCCGCGAGTACGCTTCCGCCGCGGAAATCCTGCGCTTCATGGGACTTCGCCAGGTGCGCCTGCTCACCAACAATCCGTCGAAGAGCGCCGCGCTGAAGCGTCGCGGCATTCAGGTGGTCGAGCGTGTGCCGCTGACAGTCCCGCCGAACTCGGTCAACTTGCAGTACCTGCGCACGAAAGCCGATCGGATGGGCCACCTCTTCGCATTCGAAGGCTAGGGGTGGCGGCCAGCGTCTGGTTCGCCTGCCCGCGCCATGTTGAGCTGCGCGAAGAGGCGATTCCCGCGGTCGGGCCACAGGACGCGCGTGTTGAAGCGATCGCATCGGCGATCAGCCACGGCACCGAAATGCTGGTCTTTCGCGGCCAGGTACCCGAAGAGTTCGAGCTCGATCTGCCGACCTTGCGTGGCTCCTTCCAATTTCCCATCAAATACGGCTACGCCAGCGTCGGCCGTGTTGTCGAGGTCGGTCATGAGGTACGCACCCTGGCCGAAGGTGACACAGTGTTCGTGCACCATCCGCACCAGGCGGCGTACGTGGTGCCCGCCACCGCGGCAATTCGATTGCCCGGCGATCTGGATCCGTCGCTCGGAGTGTTCCTCGCCAACCTCGAGACGGCAACCAACGTCGTGCTGGACGCCGCGCCACGGCTCGGCGAACGCCTGGCAATATTCGGTCAGGGCGCGGTCGGGCTGCTGATCACGCAGCTGGCGCGGCGCACCGGCGCGGCGCACCTCGTCGCGGTCGACCCGATTGCGCGCCGACGCGAGCTCGCACGCAGCCTGGGCGCAGACGAGGTACTTGCTTCGGGGGAAGCGCTCGACGGCGCTGACCTTGACGTGGCGATCGAAGCCAGTGGCCACGTCGGCGCGCTGGATCAGGCGCTGCGAAGCGTGGCTTTCGGCGGAACCGTGATCGTCTGCTCGTGGTACGGCACGAAAGCGGTGCCGCTCAGCCTGGGTGGACCATTCCACCGCCGGCGGCTGCGAATCATCAGCTCGCAGGTGTCGACGATCGACGCCGCGCTCCAGCCGCGCTGGTCGCGCGGGCGTAGGCTGGCGCTTGCCCGCGACCTGCTGCCGCGGCTCGAGCTGAAGTCGCTCGTCAGCCATCGCTTCCCGATCGATCAGGCCGCCAGCGCGTACGCACTGATCGACGCGCACCCTGAAGAGACGGTCCAGGTTGTGCTCACGTACGGCTCGTGACCTGCCTCAGCTCGGCGAAGAACATGCCGGCGACCTCGTCCCAGGTGGGGCGGCCCAGTGCGCGTTGTTTCGCGGCGGCGCCGAGGCGCGCACGAAGTGCGGGGTCTCGCGCCAGACGGGCAAGCGCGTCGGCCAGGGCGGGCTGATCGCCGGGTTGGACAAGCAGGGCCTCGCGCTCGTGTTCGGCCAGGTACGGCAGGTTGCCCGCCCGCCAGCCGACGACCGGCAGGCCAAACGCCATCGCCTCGCCGTACACCGTGCCGTACGGCTCTTTGAGACTGGGCAGGACGAACGCGTCCGCCGCGGCATACATGGCAGCCACATCGCCGACGCTCAGCGGCCCGTGCGCGACGACTCTCGCGACCAGGTCCGGCTCAGCCCGTCGAGCATTCACCCGCGCGGCGTACGTCGGCTCCGGCGCGGAATCACCGACCAGGTGCAGCGTGGCGAGCTCGTCGGGCAGTCTTCCGAACGCGTCGAGCAGGTCGATGATGCCCTTGCGCTCGACCCAGTTGCCGACGCACAGGAATGCTGCGCGTCGACCGCGGCGCAGGTCGCCAGGAGCGGGCCCGATCGCCGTGGCAACGTCACGACCTGGCGGCACGACTCGGATGCGCTCGGCCGGCTCGCCGCCACGTTGCAGGTCCTCGGCCAGGGAGTCACTGGCGACGAGGAGGCGAGCCAGATTCCGGTACGCCAGGCGGTCCAGCGCGGCCTGTACCCCCGTGCGTAGCGGCCCGTGATCGATGCCACCCGGCGGCTGGTGCAGCATGCCGATCATTGCTTGCGGCGTGCGTCGCAGCGCCAGCGAAGGTCCGAGGAAGCACGCCGCGATGCTGTCGAGCACGATCACGTCGGGCTGCTTGCGCGTGGCCGCCTCGAGCACCCGCGGACCGTCGAGTATCGCCAGGGGAAAAGCCCGGTCGGGAAAAGACACGAACTCGAGCTCGGCCCCCTGACGCGGGGCGAGCTCCGCCAGCCGTCGATGAAACAGGTAGCCACCGGTCAACCTGCCCGGATCGCCGAGCGTGATCAGGACCACGAGCAGGGTGTCGCGCTGCGATTGGCTGGACACCGTCGCTTCGCCCATTGTCGCGGACTGGCGCGCTGCGAACGCGGTGGCCCATTGTCGCTGGATGGCGCAAATTGTCGTGGGCTGGCCATTACGCTGACGGCATTACGAAAGGGGCGGCTCCGCTCCACGGCCCGCAATGGCTCGCACGCACGCGCGCATGGGCCCACCGCCCCCGCCGCCGCCCACAGCGTACGCACGAGGCGTCACGCCGACCGTCACGCCAGCGTCACGCCAGCGTCACGCCGGCCGTAAGGTAGTGCGGTGCGCGTCATCCACGTCGCCCCGACCCCGTTTGGCGAGGCGGGCCTGTTCGGCGGGGGAGAGCGCTACCCGCTCGAGCTGGCCCGCGCCCTGGCCGCGCACGTCGATTGTGAGCTCGTCAGCTTTGGCCGCAAGGCGCGCATCGAGCACGAGCCCGGCGGCCTGCGACATCGCATTCTGCCGGCGCTCGGCTGGCTGGGCGGGCATCCAGCGCATCCCATCGCGCCCGGGCTCGCAGCTTGCCGAGCCGCATGGCCGCCGTGCTCTGCCGCGCGCGGCGTCAAAAGATCGTGGTCACCGACCACGGACTGCAGGGCAGCACCTGGGGTGGGCTGCTACCGCGCCTGTTCGATCTGTTCCTGACCGTTTCCGCGTATTCAGCCCGCGAGCTCGGTGCGCCGCTGGCACGCACGCGGGTCATCTACGGCGGCGCCGACACGCTGCGCTACATGCCCGACCCCGTGCAAGATCGGCGTGGCGTGCTGTTCGTCGGTCGCCTGACGCCCCATAAAGGCGTCGATCGGCTTCTGCAGGCGCTTCCGCCAGGCGCACACCTGCGCGTGGTCGGCTCATCCGGGCATGATCGGCGCCCGCCGGAGTGTGAGTACCCGAGCTTGCTTCGCCGCCTGGCGTGTGACCGAGACGTGCAGTTCCTGGGCGCGCTCGCAGACGCAGAGCTGCCCCTTGCCTACCGCTCAGCCGTCGTTCTGGCCATGTCTTCGGTCGAGCGGACCTGCTACGGGCGCACCATGCGTGTCTCCGAGCTGCTCGGACTGGCCGCCCTGGAGGCCATGGCTTCAGGTACCCCGGTGGTCGCCAGCCGTGTCGGCGGCCTCGTCGAGATCATTCAAGATGGGCAGACCGGGTTTCTCGTGCCACCTGGCGATGTCGAGGCGCTGCACGATCGGCTGGATGCGATCTTGCGCAATCCAGCGCTTGCGCGGCGGCTCGGCGCCAACGCCCGCGACCTTGTGCTCGAGCGCTACACGTGGGCGAGGGTGGCGGAGCGCTGTCTCGAGGCGTACTCCGCGCTCACAGCTGGCGGACGTGCAGGTCGGCCAATTGGGCGTTGAGCCAATCGCGCGCGGACCACTGCTTGACCCGACCCTGAAAACGGCGGTGGCGCGCCGAGCGCTCGGCCAGCGGCATGTCGAGGGCTTCGGCCAGGGCGCGGGCGGTGCCCTCGACGTCGAGCGGCGAGATGAGCAGCGCACTGTCCGCTGCTTCGGCGGCCACGCCAGCCGTTTCTGAGACGACAAGCACGCCGGGCTCCTCGGCGACCACCGCCCACTCTTTGGCCACCAGGTTCATGCCGTCCTGGAGCGAGTTGATCAGCAGCACATGGCAGCGCTGCATGGCTGCGAGCGCCTGTTCGCGATCGTTGGTGTAGAACACGCGAACGGGCGGACCCCCACAGGCATCGCCGTAGCGCTGGTTGATGTCCTCGATGGTGCCGTACACGGCGTCGCGGTAGGTTCGATACACGCCGAGGTCGGTGCGCGACGGGACCAGAAAGGCCAGAAAGCGCACTCGCCCGCACAGGTCGGGCCGCATCTCGAGCAGGCGCGCGAAGGCGAGAAAACCCACCTGCTGGTTTTTGCTCGGGTCCAGCCGGTCGACGCGAATGATCGTCAAGTCGCCGCGCTCGCGATCGAGGCGCTGCTGCGCGGCCGCGACCTCGGGTGTCCGTACCGTGCGACGAAGGGCGAGCGGGTCGACGCTGGCGGGATACGCCCGCACACAGATCTGGCGTCCATCTGGCAGTCGCACCGCGTCCTGGCTGGCATCGACGGCGACGTCCAGGAACTCGTCGCAGCAGGCCAGGAAGGAGCGAACATCCATCGGCGTCTGCAGGCCCACGACGCTGGCCCCGAGCATGCCGCGCAGGATGGTCTGCCGCCAGGGGTCGGGGATCAGGCGCATGACCGGCGGATCCGGGAATGGGATATGCGTGAAGTGAAGGATCGGCGTGTCCGGGAACAGGCCGCGCAGGAGCCCCGGCAGCGGATAGAGGTGGTAGTCCTGGATCAGCAAGGCGCGCGGCCGTCGCCCGGCGCGCGCGATCGCCTGGGCCATGCGCGCGTTGGCTTCCAGGTAGCGGCCCCAGGCCTGGTGCCGAGCCTTGTCCAGGTACTCGAAGCCACCGCGGCCGATCACGTGGTGCTGGAGCATCCAGAGCACCTCGTTGCTGATCTGGCCGTAATAGGCGTGATACGTCTCGGCTGGAAGCGGCACGGGAACGACATGTAGCCGGGGATCAGTCTGATCGGCGGCGGTGGTGAACAGACCCTGGCGGGCTTGTTGTGCGTCGGGCGGCTCGGAGACGCAGCAGAACCAGGCAACGCTCGACTGCCGGGCGAGCGGGGTCAGCATGCTGACGAGTCCACCAGTGGCAGTGCGCGTCACCCAGGCGTTGCCGTCCCAGACGAAGTCGTTAGGTCCGCGATTGGCGACGATGACGATCCCAGCGCGGGCAGCGGTCAACGCTTTGAAGTTAGCGGAAAACGGGCCAGCGGCACCTGTCGCGTTGACACGTCGCAGCCACGGTCGTCCTTTGGCCGCGTGACGCTCACATGACGCTGGCGTGACGCTGGGGTGACGCTGACGTGACGGTGGCGGGCGCACACGTGACGGTGGCGGGCGCACACGTGACGGTGGCGGGCGCACACGTGACGCGAGCCGACCTAGAATCCGATGCGGTGATCGTCGACGCCGACATCGTGGAGCGAATCCGCGCGTTTCCGCGGCGGCGGACATACTTGCTGCCGGCGCTGCATGTGGTGCAGCACGAGTACGGCTGGCTCCCAGGCGCGGCGCTCGAAGCAGTTGGCGCCCACCTGCGCGTGCCGAAAAGCGAGGTCTACGGCATCGCCTCCTCGTTTCCCGACTTCCGGCTTCGCGAGCCGACCCCGGACGTTCGAACGCGAGTGTGCGTCGGTGCGGCCTGCCGCGTCGCCGGCGGACGTTACGCCGCGGCCGAACAAGACGCGGCAAAACAGGACGCGGCCGAACGAGCGGATTGCCTGTTCGTCTGTGGCGTGGCTCCCGTCGCGGAGATCGACGGTCGCCTGGTTGGACGAAACGGCAAAACCAGTCCATTTCCCGCCACCAACGCGAGCGACCTGGTTCAGGACGGCTCGTGCAGTCGCGCCGTGGCAGACTCGGCCCACGCGGGCGGCGTGCGGGTGGGCTGCGCGGGCAATTGCTGGCAAGCGCCGGCGATCAGCCATGATGGCGGCCGGACCTGGCAAGGCGCGCAGCAAACGTGGCGGAAGCCTGAAGGTGCGCGCCTGCTGGCCGACGTCGGCCGCGTGGACCCGTACGCGCTCAGAACGTACGTCGCCCTGGAGCGTGCGCTGAGCCTGGGCAGCGACGCCGTGTGGCAGCTGGTGAAAGATTCGGGACTGCGCGGACGCGGCGGCGCCTACTTTCCCGTCGGTGCGAAATGGGAAACAGCGCGGAATACCCCCTCCGATCGAAAGTTCCTGCTGGTCAACGCCGAAGAAGGCGAACCCGGCATCTACAAGGACCGTCACCTGCTCGAAGGCGACCCGCACCGCGTCCTGGAAGCCATTCTGATTGCCGCTCTCGGCATGGCCGCCACCGAGGTCTTCATCTTCGTGAACGGCGAGGCCAGCCTGTCTCAGCATCGACTGCTGACCGCGCTGGAAAAGGCCCGCCAGTTGGGCGTCGTGCAGGTGCCGGTCGAGATGCGCCTCGGCGCCGGCGGGTACGTCCTGGGCGAGGAGACCGCGCTGATCAATGCCATCCATGGTCTGCGCGCCGAGCCGCTCGCCCGCCCACCGTTCCCGGCGGTGTCGGGGCTGCTCGCGAGCCCCACGGTGATCAACAATGTCGAGTCGCTGGCCAACCTGCCGGACATCGTGCTGAACGGCGCCGACTGGTTCACAACCGTGGGCACTGCCACTACGCCGGGCACGAAGCTGGTCAGCCTGGCAGGCGCGGTGCGCCAACCGGGTCTGTACGAGGTGGCACTTGGCACCCCGCTCCGCACCATCCTCCAGGACTATGGCGGCGGACCCAGTGGTGAGCTGGGGGCGCTGCTCGTCGGAGGCCCGTCCGGATCGATCTTGCCGCCCTCACTGCTCGACACACCGTTCGACGTGCAGCCACTGCAAGCCGTTGGCGGCGTGCTCGGCGCTGGTGGCATCGTCGCCCTGACTTCCGAGGCGTGCGTCGTGGACGCGGTGCGCGAGCTGGTCGCCTACAACGCTCGCGAGTCGTGCGGCAAGTGCACGCCGTGTCGTGAAGGCACCCAGCGCATGCTCGGGCTGTTCGACGACGTGCGCGTGGGACGCGGACACGCCGCGATCCTCCAGACCATCGACGAATTGAACGACGTGATGGGCTACGCGTCGCTCTGCGGGCTGGGTCAGATGGCGCCCAACCCGGTGCGCGCGCTGCTCAGACACTTCCCCGAGGCCGTCGGCGAACACCTGGCGGGCCGTTGCTCGGCTGGCGTATGCACCCCGTGCTGAATGCCACCGTCGACGGTCGCGCCGTCGCGGTCCCCGCTGGAGCGAGCGCGCTCGATGCGATCAACGCGGCCGGTGTGCTCGTCCCGCAGCTCTGCAAGGACCCCGACCAGAAGCCACGCGGCGCGTGCCGCACCTGCCTGGTGCAAATTGACGGCGTGCGCGGCTTTCCCGCATCGTGCACGACGCCGTGCGCCGACGGCATGCGCATCACGGTCAACTCGCCCGAAGTCCAGCGCATCCGTCAGGGTGTGCTCGATCTGACCAACGGCATGCACGCGGACGGTCACGCTTCCGTGGACGTCAGCAACCCCTTCTTCGTCCTCGACATGAACCGCTGCAT
The DNA here is from genome assembly GCA_005883405.1 of Chloroflexota bacterium. Taxonomy (GTDB): domain Bacteria; phylum Chloroflexota; class UBA6077; order UBA6077; family CF-72; genus CF-72. The sequence continues at coordinate 13,002 of VBGG01000087.1, forward strand.
CCTGTGCGCGCGCTGCGTCACCGCGTGTGACGAGGTGCAGCACATCGGCGCCATCTCCCTCTTGGGCCGCGGCGCGTCGATGAAGGTCGGCACGTTCGAGGACCAACTGCTGCGCGAGTCGATCTGCACCTCGTGCGGATCGTGCTTCGCGGCGTGTCCGACCGAGGCGATCTACTCCAAGAAGGTGCGACCTGAATCGATCAAGCAGGTCCACTCGACATGTCCGTACTGCGGCGTTGGCTGCGGGATCAGGCTTGACGTCGCGGCCAATGAGCTGATCGTGCGCTCGGACGATCAGCCGGCCAACGCATCCAGCCAGGGCATGCTGTGCGTCAAAGGCCGCTTCGGCTTCGAGTATGTGAACCATGCCGACCGGCTCAAGCAGCCGCTGATTCGCCGCCATGGTCGGCTCGTCGAAGCCAGCTGGGACGAGGCGCTCGACCTGGTGGCTGACAAGTTCGTCGAGCATCGTGGTTCATTTGGCGCGCTTGCCTCGGCAAAGGGCACCAACGAAGACGCGTACGTGATGCAGAAGTTCGCCCGCGCGGTGATGGACACCAACAACATCGATCACTGCACGCGTCTGTGTCATTCGCCGTCGGTGCACGCCATGCTGCAATCGCTCGGTAGCGGCGCAACGAGCAACTCGTACGTCGATTACGAGAACGCGGGTTGCCTGATGGTCGTCGGCTCTGACAGCGCCTCGAACCACCCGGTGATCACGGTGCGCTTCCGCCGCGCAGTCAAACACGGCGCAGTGCTCATCGTCGTCAATCCAAAGTGGACCGAATTGAACTACTACGCCGACATCTGGCTGCGGCCGCGGCCCGGCACCGACGTGGCGCTGTTCAACAGTCTGGCGTACGTCTTACTCGACGAAGGTCTCGCCGACCTGGACTTCATCCGCACACGCACCGAGGGTTTCGCTCAATGGGCCGAAGCCGTCCGCGAGTACCCACCGGCTTGGGCGTCAGGCATCACGGGTGTGCCCGAGGCCGACATCCTGGCCGCCGCACGGGCGTTCGCCAGGCCACCGTTCAGTGGCTCCTGCATGATCTGGGGCATGGGCGTCAGCCAGCACTCGAACGGGACGGCGAATGCTCATGGGGTGATCAATCTGGCGCTCGCGGCGGGCATGGCCGGCAAGCCCGGCAACGGCATCTCGCCGCTGCGCGGCCAGAACAACGTGCAGGGCTGCGGCGACGCGGGCTGCATCCCGGACAATCTGCCGGGCTACCAGGCGCTGAGCGCCGAAAACCGCGCCAGATTTCGGGACGCGTGGGGCCAGATGACCGATCGACCGGCTGGTCTGACGGTGACGGCGATGGTCGAGGCGGCTGGCCGCGGCGAGCTCAAGGCGATGTATGTGGTAGGCGAAAACCCGTTCCTCGACGAAGCCAACCTGTCGCACGCGCAGCACGCGATGCGCAATCTCGACTTTCTGGTGGTCCAGGACATCTTCCCGCAGGAGACTGCTCAGGCGGCCCACGTGGTGCTGCCGGCCGCCTCGTTCGCCGAGAAGGACGGGACCTTCACCAACAGTGAGCGGCGCATTCAGCGGGTGCGCCGCGCGATTGCTCCCGTCGGCGAGAGCCGAGCAGACTGGGAGATCACCTGCGAGATTGCCAGGCGGGTGTGCCGCAGGTTGGGATCGGACGACCGCCAGTTCGGCTACTCGTCTTCGGCTGACGTTTTCGACGAGATGGCTCGCCTGACGCCGATCGTGGCCGGCGTCAGCCATGCGCGTCTGGACCGCGAAGGAGGCATTCAGTGGCCCTGCCCCGCTGCGGAGCATCCGGGCACGCCGCGGCTGTACACCGAGAATTTCCCGCGGCCGAATGGGCTGGCGCGGTTGACGCCCGTTCGCCAGGGGCAGGCGGCGATGGAGCTGCCCGACGACGGGTACCCGCTGGTGCTGAACACGGGCCGCGTGCTGTACCACTGGCACGGCGGAACCATCACCACCCGCGTGGACGGCCTGGTGGATCTGGTCCCGTTCGTGGAAGCCACCATCAATCCACTGGACGCCGACACGTACGGCGTGGCTGATGGCGGCGCGGTGCAGGTCACGTCGCGCCGAGGCAGCATTGTCTGCCGCGCCAGGGTGAACGGCGAGGTCGCGACGGGCGAGATGTTCATGCCCTTTGTCGCCCTGCAGGGCGCCGCCGCCAACTTCCTCACCAACAACGCCTACGACCCCAACGGCATGCCCGAATACAAGGTCTGCGCCGTCAGGATCGCACCGGTACAGAGCGGGTAGGCGATTCGTTGGCGCGTTCGCGCGTTCGCGCGTTCATACGCCAGGGGGCGCGCGGAGGGCCAGTCCGCTCAACAAGGTGTGGCGCACGGAGACACGTGCCCAAGTTGAACGCGCGAACGCGCGAACGCGCCAACGTACAATCTCGACAACCGTGCTGCTGGTGTACATCGCTCTCTACGTCGTTGGCATGCTCCTTGGACTGGCGGCGAAGATCGCGTTCGATGTCCAGCTGCGACGGCCGGGGACGCGGCAGCTCGTGGGGCTGATCATCCTGGTGTTCCTCTTATGGGGCGCCATCTCGGTCACGCATACCCCGTTCAGCGACGTGCTGCTGCCGCTGGTCTGCGCCGGCACCGGCCTGCTGGCCGGCTTCGGCAGCCGCGAGATACAAACCGCCAGGTAGGGCAGGCACGGCGTGGTTGCGCTCGACGCGGACCTGCGACAGGACAGCCCTGACGACGAACCGTCGTCCGCGCTGGCGCAGACACCCTCTCCATTGGACGCGTGCCGCCACCTCTCGCCCGACGACCGGGCGCTGCTCGAAGGCGTAGCCGGTCACCTGCCGCTGCTGGCAGATCTCACGCATGCCGACACGGTCCTGTTCGCGCGCGCCAACGATCAGGTCATCGTCATCGCCCAGGCGCAGCCGGTTCCAGTACCCAGCCCGTACGCGTTGCCGGTGGCCGTCGGCCGCACCATGGCTCGCGACGAATCGCCGCTGGTGTTCCGCGTGCTCATCGACGGTCGAGCTCGCAACCAGGTGACCACGACGGTGATCCGCGGCGCACCCGTCCTCCAGGAGGTATTCGCCGTGCGCAACGAGCGCGGCGACGTCATCGGCGCTCTGCGGAGCGAGATGTTGCTGATCGAGCACGAACGCCAACGCAAGCGCGACGTGACGTTCCGACGCGCGATCGCTCGAGCGCGCGACCTGATCGTCGCCGGGCGAATGCGCGGTGGCGAGCGGCTCGGTCGCATGGGCGTCCACGACGGCGTGATGGTGATCGACTCGACGGGTCGCATCGAGTATCTCAGCGCGCCGGCCGAGCACCTGTACCGGCGACTGGGCTACGCCGACAACCTGGTCAAGACGCAGCTGCAGGAGCTCGAGACCAACGAGTACATCTGCTTCAAAGCCATGGAGCGCGGGGTGTGTCTCGAGCAGCGCGTCCAGGAGCAGGACCTGGTCTGGATCAAGCGTGTAGTGCCACTCGTCACGAGCGACGACACCAGTTGGCCCTTACGCCTGATCGGTCGGCGGACTACGCCGAGTGGCGCGGTGGTCGCCATCCAGGACGTCACCGACGAGCTGCAGAAGGAGCAGGAGCTCAAGATCAAGACGGCGATGATCCAGGAGATTCACCACCGGGTGAAGAACAACCTGCAGACGATCGCCGCGCTGCTACGGCTGCAGGCGCGCCGCACGATGGTGCCCGAAGTCGCCGAACAGCTGCGCGAGAGCGTGGGGCGCATCATCTCCATCGCCGTGGTGCACGAGTTCCTGAGCCTCGAGGAGACCAGCGTGATCAACATCCACGAGGTGTCGAACCGCATCCTGGCCGAGGTGCGCAACGGCGTGCTCGATCGCACCCGACCGATCAATCTGGTGCTGGAGGGGACGCGCAACTTCATGCTGCCTGCTCAGCAGGCCACGTCGTGCGCGTTGATCATCAACGAGCTGGTGCAGAACGCCGTCGAACATGCCTTTGCGGGGCTTGCCGGTGGGAATATCGTGGTGAATCTGGCCGAGCAGGGCGATAGCCTGTGCATCGAGATCCAGGACGACGGGCGCGGCCTGCCGGACGACTTCGACATTGTTCGCCACGGTGGACTGGGTTTGCAGATCGTGCGCAGTCTGGTCCGCGAGGACCTCAAAGGCGAATTCGAGCTGACCAACGGGCAAGGCGTACACGCGGTGGTGTCCTTCCCGAAGTGGGTAGCGAAAGCAGAGTAGCTGCCATGGCGGATACACGCATCCTCGTCGCAGAAGACGAAACCATCACGCGCTTGGACCTGCGCGAGATGCTCGAGAACCTTGGTTACAGCGTGGTGGGCGAAGCGGGTGATGGAGTGGCCGCGGTGAATCTGGCCAGAGCGCTGAAACCCGACCTGGTGCTCATGGACATCAAGATGCCCGGGCTGGATGGCA
>VBGG01000537.1 GCA_005883405.1 Chloroflexota bacterium
TGGCTCTTCAAATCCGCTCCGCACCAAAGCAATCGAGTGCCAGCTCACTTCCGGGCATCGCTCGGCTGGCGGTAGTGCTCGAGGTCTTTCTCGGCCTCGGCGCACTGTTTGGCGGAGGCGCCTTGATCCTGGCGCCTGACGGTCACCTGCTCGGGATGCCGGTCAAGCTGCTCGCAGGGTCGCCATTCCCCTCCTTCCTAGTCCCGGGAATCATCCTTTTTGGCCTTATCGGCGTCGCCCCGCTCATGGCCGCTGCGATCACACTCCGTCGGCAGGCGCTGGCGCCGCTGGCGGCAGTCGCGGTGGGCTTGACGCTTATCGGTTGGGTATCGGTCGAAATGGTCGTGCTGGCTGGACTCGGAAGCCTGGCGTGGACCCTTTACTTTGTTCTCGGCGCATCCATCGCAGCGATCGGCGTGGGCTGGTGGCATTCGTCCTCCAAGAACGGCAACCACTCGGAGTTGTGATGCTCCCCCTCGGTGGGCACTTCGGGATCGACCTTTACTGGCTCCCCTTGGGCGCCGGTGGCAACTTCGTCCGTTTGAACGGCCGCATTTATGAGGCAGTAAAGTCGCGCCTAGACCGGCGGCCCGCATGCGATCTCTACCACTCCGCCCTACAGGTCTACGTCCCCGAGGGCCGTTATGTCGTCGAGAACACGCCAGTCGTTGACGACCAGGGGCGTGACCGTGGCGTGGTCGCTGAAGGCCCCGTGGGTGCGCGGTGGGCAGGCCGCTGGCGAATGTTCCGATACGAACTGCGCAGGTGGCGCGACGGTGTAATTGCTGATATCAATGAGGCCGTCGACAGTCCGCGACGACTGAGCGGGGATCTAAATGACGCTCGACGCATCCTCGAACTGGTGCCGCAGATGCCGACCCTCGTGTGGGGCCGCGACGAGCTCAGGGCAGGCGAAATGTGGAACTCAAACTCGATGATCTCCTGGCTAATCGCGCGCACCGGTCTTGACGTGGATTCGATAAAGCCGCCCGCTGGGGGGCGTGCCCCTGGCTGGAACGCTGGTGTCGTGGCTGCGGCTCGAGAATCGGCGGTGGCTTCTCGTCAGGCACTAGCCATCTGCGTCTCAGCGGCCTCCGACTCGCCTAACGGCGAGTTACCCGATGTCGGCACATCCGCCTCTAGATCTCACCTAAGGCCTGGCCGAACCACATCCCTGGGCTATTCGGGCCTATGGTCGCCGCGTTTGTGATGTCGGCCGTCGTCGGCGCTATATGTGGATCCTGGAGTGCTCGAGGAGCTGGCAGGGCGGTGGGGCGAGATCAAAGTCGAATTCGCGGTTTGTTAGGCGTTGGCTGAGATCCCTCCCGGCCCACCAATGTCCTCCAGTTTCAGACAGAACGAGTGCCCTACGTCTCGAGACATCAGACCTATTCCGGAGCCAAGTCGTGGTTCAAGGCG
>VBGG01000004.1:0-4445 GCA_005883405.1 Chloroflexota bacterium
GCAGCACGTACGCGCCGCCACCCAGGGCGCTGGCGCCGGCTGCCAGGAGCGGAAGCGCGAGCTCGAGCGGCAGTCCGCCAGTTCGCGGCGTCTGACCTGTCGTGGTGCTGGTGGTAGTGGCCGGCCGCGACACAAAGGGCGTGGGCGTGAGGAAGCGGAACGGCGTGGGCGTCGGCTGCGCCTGAGCTGCTGGCGCCGCCGCGGGAGCCGCGGCCGCGGGTGCCGCCGGAGCCGCCGCCGGAGCCGCCGGCGCAGCGGGCGCGGGTGCTGCCGCAGCCGCGGTCACGGTGATCGTGCCCTTCATCCACGGATGTGGCGTGCAGTGGTACGCATAGGTGCCTGGATTGGACAGGGTGACGTTCAGCGAGTCACCGGGCTGCAGCAAGCCACTATCAAAAGCGCCGTCGTCTGCCGTCGCCGAATGCGCCAACGTGCCGCTGTTTTTCCAGGTCACAAAATCGCCGGCCGCAATCGTGACCTCCGCCGGCATGAACGCCCACGAGTTGATGTTGCTCGCGCTGCCTTCGACCATCTGCACGCTGGCCCCCCAGAATAAAGTGCCTGCACGATTCCATCCTAGAGCAGTCGCCTGGATCAGTCGCCTTGAGCAGCCGGCTAGAGCAGTCGGCCGACGTAGACCCCCGCGCCGAAGATCAGCGCGACTACGAGCCCGACGACCGCGAAGACTACGATCAACGCCACGGCGCCCAAAACGATGGTCCAGAACGTTTTTGCGTTGTCCAGATCGAGCGCCTGCCGCGACGCGATAAAGCCCGCCACGATGAACCACACGAATGCGACCAATGAAAGCAGGCCGCCGAGTACCGGAATGAAGTTGAAGATGTGCAGGATGTTCGGTGTTTGGGCAAATCCGAGCGTCCGCAGCAACTCGCCGTAATGACATACGACCAGACGGCCCATCCAACCAGAGCGTTGAGAAGCCCACCGACGATCGGACCCACCACGCCTCGCGTGGCGGTCGCGTCCATGCTGGCTGAGACCGCCTGGCCGATGCCCGTGGCCAGGGCCACGATCACCACGACCAGCAGTGCCTGGTTGGTGGCGTTGATGTCGGCTTCGACTTCTTCGTACAGCTGCACGTCAAGACGCGCCGCACGCACCATGCGGTCGACGATACTTGTCGACGACGCCAGTTCGGCCATGAGTGCACCCTCCTGAGCCCGTCGGGGAAAAGGTGTTTTCGGCGGGACCAGTAGACCAGCGACGCGATTGTGGCGCAATAGGGGCCAAACTGGTGAACACTCGTTCTATACTGAGGCTCGAGGTTGCATCGAGAGATGGCATCAGGCGGTGCCGCGGCGCTCACCGCGGAAGAGCGTTTTTCACAAACCAGGGGCGCCTACACAGCCCGCGACATCGCGGTCCTGGAAGGGATCCAGGCCATCCGCCACCGGCCGTCGATGTACATCGGGTCGACCAGCACCAGTGGCCTGGTGCACCTGCTCTGGGAAGCACTCGATAACGCTGTCGACGAGGCCGTGGCAGGCCACGGCGGGCAGATCTGGGTCGACGTGGATCGGGAGGGAGTCGTCAGCGTCCTCGACGAGGGGCGCGGGATGCCGTTCGACCCGATGACGTACCACGGTAAGCAACTGCCGGCAGCGACAGTGCTGCTGACCGTGCCGCACTCGGGCGGCAAGTTCGCCGAAGGCGCGTACAAAACCGCGGGCGGCCTGCACGGGGTCGGCGCCACGGTCATCAACGCGCTGTCCGAATGGCTGGTCCTCGACATCTGGCGCGACGGCCAGCACTTCTTTCAGCGCTTCGAGCGGGGCAAACCCCTGCCGCACAAGATCGAGCCTGCCGACCCGAAGAAGCGCGGGACGCAGCTGCGCTGGCGGTTCGACGCGCAGATCTTCGATCACGACGCGTACTACCCGCGCGAGACGCTCGAACGCCGGCTGCAAGCGGCGGCACACCTCAATCGCGGACTGGCCTTGCACCTTTCGATGTGGGATGACGAGCAGGACGCGGTCATTACGAAAACGTTCCACTCGAAGGAAGGGTTGGCCGATTTCGTGCGCGCCGCCACCCCGCCCGGCACCGAGCCGCTCTTTGCCAAGCCGATCACCTTCAACCAATTGCGCGAGCAAGTGCAGGTGGAAGTTGCGCTGCTTCCCAATCGCGGCTACAAACTCGATCTTCACTCGTTCGCCAACGCGGTGCGCACGCCTGAAGGTGGCGTACATGAGCGCGGCTTCAAGGCCGCCCTTACCCGCGTAGCGAACGACTACGCGGCGAAGATGGGCATCATCAAGAACCGCGACAAAGAAGCCTTCAAACCCGAGGTCATCCAGCAAGGCCTGGTCGCCGCGATCTCGGTCAAGCTCAAGGACCCGCAGTTCGAGGGCCAGACCAAGAACAAGCTCAACAATGCGCCCGTCGAAGGCATCGTCCGCTCGGTGGTGATCGAAGGGCTCAAGGAGTGGTTCGACGCACGGCCGGCGCAAGCCCGAGACTGGCTCAAAAAGATCCAGGACGATCAGCGGCTCGCCAACCGACTCGCGGCAGAAGAGCAGCTGGCGCGCACCGGTCAGAAGCGCGATCAAATGGTTGACGTCGACACGTCGAAGTTCGCGCGTGCCAGCACGAACGATGCCGATCGCGCCGAGCTGTTCATCGTCGAGGGCCAGAGCGCTGGCGGAAACGCCAAGCAGGGGCGTGACGCGAGCTATCAGGCCATCCTGGCGCTGCGTGGCAAACCGATCAATGTGATCAATGCACGGCCCGAGCGGCTACAGCTCAACAAAGAATACGCGCTACTGGCCTCGGTGATCGGAACGGGTGTGCGTGGCGCGTTCAACCTGGACAAGTGCCGCTACAGCAAGATCATCATCATGACCGACGCCGACGTCGACGGCGGGCACATTCGTGCCTTGCTTCTGGCGCTCTTCTATCAAGAAACGTCGGGGTTGATCGAGAGCGGCCGCGTGTTTGTCGCCATGCCACCGCTGTACTCGGTCAGGTGGAAGAGCAAGATCAGCTGGCTGACGGACGACGATGCATTGCGACGCTTTCTCGGCCGTAATCCAGAGGCGAAGAACGCGCCCATCAAACGCTACAAGGGTCTGGGCGAGATGACCGCCTCCGAATTGCGCGAAACGACGATGCATCCCGCGACGCGAGTCCTCAAGCAGGTGACGCTCGAGGACAGCGCGATCGCCGCGCAAGTGGTGGCGGATCTGATGGACGAGTCGCGGCCTGAAGCACGACGTGAATTCCTAGCCGAAGCCGCGAGAAAGACTGACCTTGACGTCTGATGGGTATCGCGCATCGAGGCCTTCCCGCATGATCGAGTTCGAGTATGTGACCTCTCCTGGCGAGTCGGAGATGCGCGCTCCGATGGTTGTTAACACTGACACGATCGCCCATTTCGAGCCACTGAGTGGCGCAGAAGCTCGCTGCCTACTCGTCCTCAAGGACGGGCGTCAAGTGGTGGTGGGCACGCGATACGCCGACCTGCGTCGCCTCCTCATCGACTCGCGCAGCGGGTTCGCCACGGCTATCACTACGGAAACGCGCTAGCGATGGCTTTCGATACCGAGCAGATCCGCCAGGAAGAGTTCTCCGCGGCGATTCAGAACTCGTACGCGGAGTACGGGGTCAGCTCGAACGCGCGGGCGATTCCAGACGCGCGCGACGGACTGAAGCCTGTACAGCGGCGGATTCTGTGGTTCATGTACCGCCAGGGTTGGGACGCGTCCCACGAGACGGTCAAGTCGGCCGAGGTCGTCGGAACCGTCATGGGCCAGGCTCATCCGCATGGCCAGGAGGCCATCTATGACGCAGCGGTCAGGCTCGCGCAGGACTTCTCGCTGCGCTACCCGCTGATCGACGGGCAGGGCAACTTTGGTAGCGACGACGATGATCCTGCCGCGGCGATGCGCTACACGGAGATGCGCCTATCCCGCATCGGTGAGGTGATGCTGCGCGACATCGGCAAAGACACCGTGCCAATGGTGCCCACCTACAAGCAGGACCCGAGGGTGCTCGAACCGTACTACCTGCCCGCCCGCATCCCGCCAGCGATCAACGGCCAGGATGGCGTCGGGCTCGGCTTCGCTACCCGCGTGCCACCCCACAACCTGCGCGAGGTGTTGTACGCGTGCATCGCGCTGCTGGATCAGCCGCAGATGGGTGTGCTGGAACTGATGCACTACGTCAAGGGTCCGGATTTTCCGTCCGGCGGCACGGTCGTCGGCGACGAAGGCATCCGCGACTATCTCGCCACCGGTCGCGGACGAGTCGTTCACCGCGGGACCGTGCGGCTCGAGGAGGACCAGCGCGGACGCCGTTTGATCGTGACTGAAGTGCCTTTCGCGGGCCGCGCCAACGTGAAGACGAGCATCGCCAAGGCGTTCAATGACGGCAAGCTGCCGGGACTCGTGTTCGAGGGCCACATCCCCGACGAGTCGAGTGAGCAG
>VBGG01000004.1:4481-24335 GCA_005883405.1 Chloroflexota bacterium
CTTGCCAGTCTGTACCAGCACACCAGCCTGCAGACCAGCTTCTCGGTGCAAATGACGTTTCTGTTCGGCGCCGAGAATGAGCCAGCTCGCACACCACGAACTGTCGGCATGGTGGAGCTGCTGCGACGCTACAACGAGCACCAGCTCAACATGCTGCGACGTCGCAGCGAATACGATCTCGCCCGAGCGCGCGAGCGCTTGTACCTGGTCGAGGGGCTGATCGTCGGCGCCGTCCATGCCGACGAGATCGTGAAGATCTTCCAGGCAGCTAAAGACCGCCAGGTAGCGCGGGCGGAGCTGATCAAGCGCTTCAAGCTCAGCGAAGTCCAGGCGCAAAAGATCAGCGAGATGACCCTGGCGCAGGTCACGCGGATGGACCTGGCGAGCTATCGCAACGAGAAGAAGGAGCTCCAGGAAACGATCGAGTATCTCACGGACCTGTTGGCGCACGAGCCCAAGATGGTGGCGCTCATCAAGGACGAGATGCAGGCGGTAGTGAACGAGTTTGGCGACGATCGGCGCACCGTCATCCTTTCGGACGAGCACGCCGCCGCGCCGGTTGCTGAGGTGCGGGCGGCCATCGAGAGCAAACCCGTGCTGGTGGCGCTCACCACGGACGGCGGCCTCAAAGCCATGCCGGCCAATACGTACGCGGGCAAGACCAACGCTGGGACCGTGCGCGGCGACGAGCGTCTGCTCGCCGTCCAACGGGCGCAGACCACGGACTACTTGTTGTGCCAGCTGTCAACGGGCCGAGTCGCCTCCGTGCGCGTTGCGCGAATTCCCGAGACGACCCGCGCAACGCGCGCCGAGCCGCCCCGGAGCTTTATCAGCCTCGATCCCGGCGAGCGGGTGGTTAGCATCGTGCCAGTCAGCGCGTTTTCCGAAGAGGTCTTTCTGGTTGTCTTTACGCGTGAGGGACGCGTCAAGAAGACGCCGCTTTCCGAGTACATCAAGGTCGACGAAAAGCCTTCACCAGATCTGCGGCTGCTGGGCAAGGAGCGATGCCGAATTGCGAGCCGCGGGTCGAGTTGGCCAGGGGGTGCAAGGCATCGGATTAGCGTTGAGTGCGCGGGTCGTCGGCGCGGACTGGATCATGGAGGACGATGACCTGGCGCTGTGGGTCGCCAGCAGCAACGGGTTCGTCAAGCGCAGCCTGCTGGCCGAGTACCCGCGCAAAGGGCGGGCGACGGGTGGTGTCGCCACGATGCAGCTTGCGCCCAGGACCTCGCTGGTCGGCGCGGCACTGCTCGGCGCAGGCGAAGATACTCTATTGGTCGCTCAGAGTGGGCGCACGGCGCGGGTCACGGCGGACGATCTGCCACTGGTTGCGCGGGACCGCAAGGGGGTCATCGGGCTGAAGCTCGAAGGCTCAGACACGCTGGCGCGGCTGGTGGTGCTCCCGAGCTGAGCGTCGCGTGGCATCCGATTTGCAGGTCCCTACGCCAAGATGCAAGATTTTGCACGCCCTGAAACCCGGTTACACGTCCGCTCGCACCCCAAACGCCTCACGTGGGGCATCGTCGACGTCATCCTTGCCGTCGTCATGCTCCCGTTTGGGATCTGGATGTTTGTGATCGAGCGAATGGTTGGCGCGGTGGCAGCCCTCGAGGGCCTCGGCTCTCGGCGTTAGAACGCTCAGGCGATCACGGCATTACTGGCGAGTCCCCCACGCCGTCGGCGGGCCTGGCGACCCAATGGACCGGGTGTGCGTAGGCCACGCCGGTGCTGGGCAGCATGAGTGTGTTCAGCGCCAGCGCAAGTAGAACGAGGAGCAGAAGAGCTCGCCTCAAGGCGCCATGCAGGCGAGACCGCGCGATTGCGAAGCGGGGCTGCACGTTTCCGTCCCGATACATGATCGTTACGGACCTCCTTCTTCGATAGTTAGGCTTATGGCCTGCCGATCACTACAAAGGGCGCCCAGAAGTACGGGTGGGGCAATTCGCGCCGCTGCTCGATCTGGGCAAGGCGCATGGCGGCCGCAACGGCCCGGCCGGACTCGAGATGCGCGTAGAAGCGCTGCATGAGCCGCGCGGTCGACGCGTCGTTCACCGCCCAGAGACTGACGACGACCGCGGCGGCGCCCGCCTGGAAGAAGCCGCGCGCGAGCCCCACCAGCTCGTCGCCCGCCAGCACGTCGCCGACGCCGGTCTCGCATGCCGAGAGGGTGACCAGACCCGCGCGCAGGCGCATTCCGTACAGGTCGTAGAGCGAGAGCCAGCCGTCGGCAAGTCGGACGGCTGAGAACAGGGGGTTGTCCTGGCGGAACACCGCGTGTGACGCCAGGTGGATGACGTCGGCTTCCGGCGCGTGGCGGCGGAAGGCCTGCTCGGTTGCGGCCTCACCTGACAACACGAGCGACTGGCCAAACATCCGCGCCAGGGCGTCGATTTCGATGCCGACTTGCGGAATGGCCGGATCAGCGACACCTACGAGCAGCCGCGCGCCCAGTCCAGCCGGCAGCGCGGCGCGCTGGTAGCACGAGGCGAGCACTGATGCGCTCGGGGCGGAAGCGATCTCGACTCGCTCCACCAGCGGTGTGCCACCAGGATCGAGCAGCGCCTGAAAAGGCAGGTGATGCAACGCTCCATGTGGAACGACGATCAGCCGTCGCACGTCCACCAGCTCATCAGCAACCGGATCGATCAGCGCCGCGTACAGGTTGGCCAGGATGTGATTGACGCCAGACAGGAGGGCATCAGCGTGGTCGCGAACATAGGCATCGCCGAGTGCAAACTTGCCAACCTGGAATCGGAACCGATCGACGAGCTCGAATACCCCCTCAGCCGGGCCGAGTCGGTAGGCTGTCAGGCGTATGGCGTCGAACAGAAAGACAACAAGCTCTTCGCCCGCCTGGAAGTACTCAAGGACCACCGTGCCTGGCTCGAGTCGCCGACGCAGCCTGGAGCGGGACGCCGCATCTCTGGTTTCGACGCCGCCCATGCCCAGGGCGGCAGCCTGAGCTCGGCTGGCGGGCTGCAGACGACGCTGGAGACGAATCAGCTCTGACTCGCACGACGCTACCTTGCGTCGCAACTTTTCGATCGTCGAGTTGGCCTCGCCTTCGGTCAGGCGCGAGTACAACCACACCAGCTCGTCGCGCAGCTGCTGCATCCGCTCCAGAACACCGGCGTCCGTCGTCCCAACGAGGTGGGCAGTGCCATGTGAACGCAGCGTGTCGACAGAGCTGGACAGGCGTTCCGCGAACGCTCGCGATTTTGCTTGCTCTGCGTACTGCAGGGCCTCCTCGGCCGAGCCACGCTCCAGGCAGAGCAGGACCAGCTCCTGGTAAACGTCCGTCTTGTCGCTGACGAGTGAGATACGCAGTTCCTCGGGGTGCAGCTCGGCGCGAACACGCTCGAGCTGGCGAGTCGCCTCGTGGTACGTCACGTACGCGCTGTCAGCCTCGCCTCGGGCCCGCAATGCGCGACCGAGGATGTAGAGGCACTCGAACAGCAGCCACGGCACGCCGAGGCTCTGAGCCAACCAGACGGCAGCGCGAGCTTCCTCCCCCGCCGCGCGTCCGCGTCTCGCGCGCAAGTAGGCGCGGGCCAGCATGGCATGGGCGACCGCCTGTCGGCTGGGCAGCGCGAGACGAGCGAAGACGCGCGCGGCGCGGCGGCTCAACGCGACTGCCTCCTTGACATCCGATGGCTCGCCACGTGCCAGCAACAGGGGCGCGCGCGCAAGCACACAGCGCGTCCGCCAGACCAGGTTGTCCTGCGCGGCAAACTCTTCTTCTGCCTGGACGAGCCCGTCCAGCGCGTCCTGAATGAGGCCGAGTCGGCCGCGCTGAGTCGACAGGTAGAACAGCGCGCGTGCGTGCTCGTTGTCCAGGCCCACTTCCTCGGCGAGCCGCAGCTGCTCGTGACTGAGTGCGCCGGCTTCGTCAAGAAGGTTGAGCGCCAGGTACGCGTCTGCCAGGTCCAGGCGGGTGGCGATCGCCAGCGGCACGTTGCGCAAGCTGTCGAAGACGTCGGCTGCTCCGCGCAGCAGGTCGACGGCCGCGCCGTAGCGACCCTGTCGCAAAGCCAGATACCCGAGGTTGGCGTCGACCCGCGCCAGCGCCGGCGCAGTGCCTTGCTGGGCGTAGGCGCTGCGCGCAGCAGCGTAGAGGGTTTCGGCTTCCCTCAGCCGATCGAGATTGGTGAGCGTGGTCGCGGCGTTGTTATTGAGTGTGGCGAGATCCAGTGGATGACCGACCGCGCCGACGATGGGTCGTGCTCTGTCGAAGAGCCGCAACGCGCGCGCGAAGTCGTTCTGCTGCATGTACACCAGGCCGATCATCTCGTCGAGGACCGCCGCGCGCAGCTCTTCGCCGAGCCGATTGAAGATCCGCCGGGCACGAGCAGCCAGGCGCAGGGCCTGAGTGGGGCGGCCGAGGCAACGCAGGCTGTCGACGGCGCTGGCGTCGCTGCGCGCTGCATCGCCGGGTCGTCGAAGGCGGCGATACACCTCGCCCGCATGGGAATAGTCCACCAGAGCTGCCTCGTGTTGGCCGAGAAACCGCCGCGCTTCGCCACGGACCTGACGCGCGTCTGCTCGCTCGGACAGATCACCACGGGCATCGGCGAGTGCGACCGCCTCGTTAGCGGTGTTCAGCGCCCGACGGGGGTCGCCGATCAGGTCACCCCGCGCTCGCTGAAGCAGCTCGTCGAGGCTGACCCTGCGCCGCCTGAGCGGCGCGGCGCGGGCGAGAGCAGGCAAACTAAAGCTCGACGCCGCTCAGCTCGATCTCCTGTGCGCCAAAACGAAGCAAAACGTCGTAGCGCCCACGCGCGAGGTTGGGCAGCGCAAACTCGCCGCTTGCCTCGAGCCTGGACCGAGCAGATGGCGGAACACGGCCTTGCAACCGGCGCGGCTGGTCGGCTGGCAGGGCCTCGACGATCCCAGTGCCGACACTGTGGCCCTCTATGGCGAGCGCCTGGCCGCGAACGTTGATCGTGCGGCCGTCCTGGTTGGGTCGGACGATGAGGTCGACGTCGACATTGCCCCCGCGGTACAGCAGCTGCCACGGTCCACCCAGCGCACCGAGCGAACGGACGCCGGCCGGTGCGACGCCCATCCGCCGAGAATCGCGCACAAGCGCGGCGCGGATGCGATTGATGATGGTCGGGGTCGCCGAGCTCGCCGGCGTCAGCCTCTGGAACAGGCGACGGGCGCGCTCCTTGACCCACTCGGGTGGCTCCACGAGCTCGCCGGCTCGCACCGCGTCACGAACATCATTGAGCCACGCGTTGCCGTTCTGAAAGTCCATCGCGCTTAAGAGTCAACCAGTCCGCGGTTTCGTACGCGCCCGTTACGTTACAGCGGAGCTACAGGCGTTAACGGTGGGTGGCGGTGTGCCAGTTACGGGGTGTAGCCGGCGGCGAGCAGGAGGCGGCGCAGCTTTTCCAGGCAGCGGCCGCGGGTGGGGCCGAGGCTATTCACGGGCACCCCCAGGCCGCTGGCCAGGGTCTGGTAGGAGGCGCGCTCGTGCGCATCAGAAAAGAGCGCTTCGATCAGTCGTTGACAGTTATCGGGAAGGTGGCTTATCGCTGAACGAATAACATGCCGACGCTCCAGCCCGAGCAGCTCCTCCTCAGGTAACTGGTACGGATCGGATGGGCCGAACTCGGCCGCCGGCAACGCAGCAGCCACGCGCCTGTTGCGTAGAACCGCCAGACACTCGCGGCTGGTGGTGGTAATGATCCACGCGGCGAGCCCGCGCGGGGCGCGGATCGAGCCGAGCTTCTCGAGGAGCGTGACGCAGACCGATTGAAAGACATCGCCAGCGTCTGCTTCGCCGAAACCGTATTTCAGCGGGATGGAGTAGATCAGAGCCGAGTAGCGGTCGATCAATGCGTTCCAGGCGACCTGTTCCCCGCGCAAACAGCTGGTTAGCAACTCCTCGTCGCTGGGACCCCGAGACGTTTCTGCCCGGATGGGCACGCGCGCAATGTTAGATGCCGCGGCCTCGCGCCGCCCCTGCCGACGGGGCAGGATCAAGCAAGATCTCGCGAACTGGTGTGCCCGCGGCCTGAGCCAGAGCGATCGTTTCAGCTGTTCCGCCGCCGCGTACGCCGGCCCACACGGCGACCAGCAGGTCAACGCTGGTTGCGATCTGGCGATTCCGCTCGGTGAACCCGCCGGCGATACGCACCTCGGCCGCGCGAGCCATGGTCTGGTCGAGAATCAGGCGGTCCTCCTCCGTCCAGCCGGCGGCGAAGGTTGCCGGCACGAGCGGCAAGATCAGCACGAAGGGAACGCCGAGGGCGATGGCCGCGAGCGCGGCCCACGTGTCGACACCGCGCTGGCCACCTGCGAAGAAGCGCACGCGAGCCGCGCCTTCGCTTTCCTTCTCGTGCAGCTCGCGTGCGGCGTCATCGACACGCGCCCTGGCAGCACCGGGATCGCGGAACAACTCGGGCCGATGGCCGGTCCAGCCGACGATCATCACCGCTACCGGAGCATGCAGGGGGTGGAGTACGCTAGGGGCGGGGCGGCAAACCCGCTCCCGTTTCTCAGTTCTTGAGGCGCTCAGTGCCCAGCGCATACCAGCCACCGCTCCTCCGTCGAGCGCAGGCCGTTCGAACGACGCGGCGCGCGTCGCTCCAACGGTGGCGGTGGTGGTGGGTCGTGCCGGTGCTCGGGCTGCTGCCCGTTCTCGTGGCGGCGGTGCTCGCCAGCGAGGGGCGATTTGGAGCACCCGGCGGCGGCGGGAAGGCGGCTGGCACCCCCTTGGCGAGCGCACCGCTGACCCAGGGCCAGGCGACAGTCGGGCAGCCGCGGCCAACTCAGCCTGCCGCGGAGCCGACCGCCACGCGGGCGCCAGCTGAGAGCGCCGGTAACACGGCCTCGACGCAGGCGGTGGCCGCGACGCCGACGGCGGCGGTGGTCTCGAACGCGCCGTCCGCCGTACCGAACGCGCCATCTGCGCCCTCGAACGCGTCGTCTGCAATCTCGAACGCGCAGTCGACGGTCTCGAACGCGCAAGCTGCCTCCCCCCGGGCTATTAGTGGGCCATTCCAGGCGTACCGCGTCCAGCCAGGCGATACGGTGCGCGTCATCGCCCAGGCATTCGGCGTCTCCAGCGCCAGCATTGCGCAGGCGAGTGGCTTGCGCAACGCCGATCAACTGCGCGTCGGCCAGGTGCTCACCATTCCGAACCAGACCGGCTGGCTGTACCGGATCCAGCCTGGCGAGACCCTCAATCAGATTGCTTCGCGGACCGGTGTGCCGACCGAGATCATCGTATCGGCGAGCATGCTCTCGGGCGAGCTTGTACAGGCTGGCGACGTGATCCTCATCCCGGAGCAGCGCGTCACGAAGAGCAAATAGAGCCGCCGCGGGCGGCCGCCGCGGCGCTACTGGCATCGATCTTGCGCCGCCGGAGTGCCGGAGTGAGACCCGCGCGGACACTGACGGCGTCGGGCCGCTTGACGAGCCACACGAGCCTCAGCCAGGAACCTGTACCTCGCGCCACACGCCACACCGAATTCTTGGGTGGTGGCGGGCGTGTGCGGCTGCTGCTGCTCGAGCCGCGCGATTCGCCACACGCCGCGCGGATCGAGCACGCCGCGAAGGACGCGGGCCTGTCGATTTCGTTTCTAGACAGCCTCGAAGCCACACCCTCTGAAGCGGCGCTTGTCGGGGTTGGCCCATCCGTTCGCGATCCGCTGCAGATGGCGCGTCACCTGCGTGCGATCAGCTCCGAGGCGCTGCTCGTCTTCTTCGTGGGTTCCAGCTCAGCTCGTGACACACTCCACGCCGAGCTTGTCCGCGATCCGTTCCTGTACCCGCGCTATGAGTTGATCGAGCTGCCAGCCAACGCGCGGCAGCTTGCGTCGCGCATCGGCACGGTGGTCGCGACCGTCGAGCGGCAGCTCCACGCGTCACCGGGTACTCGGCGCGATCGCCGCGCCCGGCCTGTGTCAGGCTCGCGCCAGCCGAACAGCCCCGGCGCGCAGCAAGACGTGACCAGCGTCCTCGTGCACGCGCCTGATGCCATCTTTTCGACCGACGTCGCATGTCGCCTCCTGACGTGGAACGCGGCGTCGCAGGGGCTGTTCGGCTTCAACCCACAGGCGGCGTTGGGCCGAACTGTTGAAATCCTCGCCGTGCCTGACATACCCGACGACTCGACCAGGCAGTTGGGCACGGTGCTGAGCCGAGTTTTCGCCTCCAACGCATCCCAGCACGCCCAGGTGGTCTGCGCCACCGAAGCGGGCGACGTGCTGAACGTGAGCGTGAGTATCGCACCGATCCGCGATGCGCGGGGCGACGTCGTGGGTGCGTCGGTCATCGCGCGTGATGACTCCGAGTACCAGCGCGTCGAAGAAGCCTTGCGTCAGGCCAACCGGCAGAAGGACGAGTTCCTGGCGATCATGAGTCACGAGCTGCGCACGCCGCTGACGTCCATCCTTGGCTACACCGACATGCTTCTGCGCGGCCTGTCGGGACCGCTGCCACCGCTGACCAACAAGTACATCGGCAACGTGCGCTCCGCGGGCGATCGCCTGCTCGAGCTGGTGAATGGCCTGCTGGATTACACGCGGCTCGAAGCCGGCGTCGAGCGGCTCGAGATTCAGCCGGTCGATCTCTCGCGCATCGTCGGCCAGGTCGTTCAGCACTTTCAGAGCCAGGCCAAAGCCAAGGGGATCGAACTGCGACTGGCGATCGCCAGGGGTGTCGCGGCGCGCATCGAAGCCGACGAAGAGAAGCTCACGCACGTCCTGCGTAGCTACATCGGCAACGCTTTGAAGTTCACCCCGGATGCCGGCTGGGTCGCGGTGTACGTCGGCCCTGACCCAGGGGCGCGCGACGCGGCGCGGGTCTCGGTGGTCGATTCGGGCATCGGCATGGCTGACGAGCAGGTCAAGCGCGTCTGGGAGCGCTTCTACCAGGGCGACGCGTCGCTTACCCGACCATACGGCGGCATGGGGCTGGGCCTGGCGATTGCGCGCCACCTCGTGACGCTACACGGGGGTACGGTGGGGGCTGAAAGCGCCGGGCCGGGCCGCGGTAGCACGTTCTGGTTCACGCTTCCACTGCGGCACTCGACCTGAGCTGGTCGCGGCGGCGACGAGGCTCGCGGCGTACAGCCAGAACAGCCCGACCGCGTGCGGAAACGCCTGGTTGGCGAAGTAATGGTCGAGCAGACCACCCACCAGGGCGCCACTCAGCGCAGCCAGGAAAGCCGCGACGATCGCCTGCAGCCGGGGTTCACGCACGGCGCTGAGGGCGCGCACGCCGATCAGCCACGTGGTGGCAAGCCCGATGACGTAGACGGCGAGCCCGAGCAGACCGGTTTGCTCGGCAACGAGCAAGTAGACGCTGGAAACGCCGGCGGTGACGTCGATATCCGGCGACGCCCCGAAACCGATGCCGAGCAGTGGGTAACGTTGCAGGAGCGTGAGCGCGTTGGCGTACTCGCCAATACGGAACGCCGTGGCCCTGTCGGCGGTCGAAAAGCCGCTGATGAAGCGAAGCACGATCTGCTGGCCGACCGGGCTCGCCAGCAGACCGGCGCCGAACAGTGCGCCCAGCGCGAGGATGCGTCGGTAGCGCAGCGCCCCGACCAGCAGTAGACCCGCGGAGAGGCCGAGCCAGCTGGCGCGCGACAGGCT
The DNA here is from genome assembly GCA_005883405.1 of Chloroflexota bacterium. Taxonomy (GTDB): domain Bacteria; phylum Chloroflexota; class UBA6077; order UBA6077; family CF-72; genus CF-72. Next base: position 14,090 of record VBGG01000004.1, read on the forward strand.
GAGCACGAGGCCAGCGGCGGTCGGCACTGCCAGCGCCACAAGGATGCCCTTGCGAAGCACGGGCGCGGGTGACGCCCAGTGAACGACCGTGAGCGCCAGAGCCAGCATGAGCGTGCCGCCAAAGACGTTCGGGTCAACCGAGGTTCCAATTGCCCGCAGCTGATCGGTATAGGTGTCGTTCGGACCTGGCACGTAGCGCAGCACATCGGTCGTCGGATAGCCGATGACCTGCAGCCGGGTCAGCAGGGTGAGCTGTGCGAGCGGCGGAAGCGCCATCAGCGCGGCGCCGATGCTTCCCTGGATTGCGCCGGCGAGGATCAGCCCGCGAGTGAGCCCTTCGAGGCGCCGCGGCGTGCTCAACAGCGCACGCGCGATGAAGAAGAACATCACACTGGCCAGCAGTTTTCCGAAACGACGGATCAGCTCGGGGGTGATTGGGGTGACCGCCGCACCGGCAGCGAAGGCCATGCTGGCGACCAGCACGAAGGCCAGCACAGCCAGGCCCGGCGCATCGAGCGGGACGCGCCAGCTCGAGAAGACCATCCTGGCGAGAACGGCGCCGAAGGTCGCGATCAACGCGGTGTCGACGAAGGTGAGCTGGGCTCCGGCCAACGGGACGGGGATGACGCCGAACGGCAAGGTGGCCACCACGGCTACGAAGAGCCACAGGCCGACGACTGGTCGCCAGATGATGACGCCCAGGATCAGAAGACCCAACAGGCCGGCGGCGGGTACCAGTGGCGTTGTCGCGGCGGCAAGAAGGCCGACAAGCACCGCCGCACCTGCTGCGAGCAGCAGCACGCCGGCGGTGGACTCGGTCACGTTCGCGAGTATAGTAGTCGCTGGTAGATGCGCACGTGGGCGGCGGCGATGCTCGGCCACGTCACCTGCGCGGCGAACGCTCGGCTGGTTTCGCGACGACGCGCCGCCAAGCCCGGGTCAGCGTCAATGCGCAGAACCGCCGCGGTCAAGGCCGTCGGGTCGGGCGCTACCGCCTCGATGAACGGCTCCACCTCGGGAGCGGCGGGCAGCGTCGAGACGATGGGCAGGCCATGTTCCGCGCAGGCCAGCAGCGAACCGCGCCGCGGCGAAGCGCCATCGACATACGGCAACGCGGCGATGTCGCCCGACAGCAGGTGCGCGGAGAGATCGGGCGCGGCGAGCCAACCCGTGGCTATCACGTGAGCGCGGAGCCGCTCCAGCCGTGATCGAAGTCTGACCGCCGTCGCACGGTCCGTCGGGTCACTCGCGCCCACCCCACCCCCGAGCAGCAACAGGCGGGTGTCGGGGCGGCGGTCGAGCAGCAGCTCGAACGCGTCGAGCAGCAGGTCGAGACCCTTGCTGGCGTTGAGCAGCCCGAAGTAGGCGACCGCAAGCGTGTTCGGGCCCAGCCCGAGGCGTGAGCGATAGGCCTGGCGATCAAAGCCGGGCGGCGGTGCACAGGCGATATTCGAGCCAATCGGCACGCGGTGGTGGCGTGGCGACGGGCCGCCAATCTCCACCAGATCGCGCTGGTCGGCGGCGATCACGGCATGGCTGGTGCGAGCGAGAAACCGCACCGCTTGTTGGCGTAGACGGCGGCCCGCGCGTGGAAACAGATACGGCTCTCGGGTGTCGTGGAAGGTCGTGACCATCCGCGTACGAGCTCTGAACACGCGGACGAGGGCCGGCATCAGGCACACGTCGCCGAGCAGGTCATAGGCGCCCGCCTGGAACTGGATGTGGACGATGCCCCCGCCCGGGGCGGTCCGCAACAACCACAACAGTGACCGGGCATCCCAGCGACCGATCTGCTTTCGGGTGAGGACGCGGCTCGGCCAGCCCAGATTGGCAAGCCCCGTTCGCAGGTGAGCCGTGTAATCGCCGACGCCGCCCACGTCGGGCGGGTACTCACCGCTGAAGAACAGGATCACCCGCGCAATGCATTGCGCAGAGCGCTGCCGATCACTCGTAGGCGCGCCCGGCGTTCGGCCGCGCGTGAGCCGAGTGCGAGCTTTGCGCTCTCTTCCACCGCTCGCGCGACATACTCCGGCACGAGGTACGCGCGCAGCGCCGCGGCGACCCAGGCGCCGTGCCACTTTGCCGCGTAGCGCAGTTTGCTGGCCTGAAAGCGCCGGTCGCGCGCCGCCAGATCCAGACGCGAGCTACCCCCCTCGAAGTGGATCACCTCGGCAGCGGGTACGTAGACGACGCGCCACCCCGCGGCGCGGAATCGTCGGCACCAGTCCAGCTCCTCGCTGTACATGAAGAAGCGTTCGTCGAACAGTCCGACCTGTTGCCCAGCCGCGGCTCGCACACACAAGCACGCGCCGACGAGCCAATCGACGTCTTGCGGCTCGTCATCCGAGCGGTCAGCAATGTAGTAGCGCCGCAACACGGGGTTGCTCGGCGAGAAGCGTTGCAGCTGCGTGCTCTCGAGAAACAGCGTAGCCAGGGTCGGGAAGCGGCGGCGCGACGGCTGGACCGTGCCGTCGGGGTAGCGCAGCCGTGGACCCACGACGGCCATGCCAGGGTGCACGTCCAGAAAATCCACGAGCGTTCGTAGCGCGCCTGGCAATGGCGCGGCGTCAGAATTCAGCACGAGCCAATAGCGGCCGCTGGCGCGTCGCAGCGCTTGATTGTGGGCGGCGGCGAAACCTCGGTTGCGTTGGTTGCGAATCAGGCGAACCCAGGGAAACTGCTCGGCGACCATCTCGGCGGACCCGTCGCCCGAAGCATTGTCGACAACGGCGACTTCGATAGTGAGCCCGGTTCGTTCTGCGCTAATCGATTCGAGGCATTGCCTCAGCATCGCCGGTGTGCGGTACGAGACGATCGAAACCGAAAGGTCGACGTTCACGTGGCACGCAGCCTGCGGCAAGGCGTGTGGCTCTGTCAACGCGGTCGAGCGGGCCAGGTGGAGGTCCTATTGGCATGCCGAAGAGGCTGGTCGATGCGTTCAGCACGAATACGGATTCGGCGCGTTGGCCGTATCTTGATCGATTGATCGATCTCAAGGAGATGGGCCTGATCGCGCCCGAAGTGTGGCGCCTGGTCTGTGCTCTGTGCGGCGAATACGAGGCTGAGTTGGTCGCAATGCGCGAACGCCGACTCTCCTAGTTGAAACTGTCACAGTTCAAAGGGGGTCGCCTACCGAGTAGCCTTAAAACCGCTCATGCACGAGAACGCCTGTCCGCCGCTTGCGCTGACGTATGACGACGTACTGCTGGTGCCGTGCCGCTCGGACGTGACTTCGCGGCGCGATGTCGACACCAGCACCCATCTGACGCGTGACCTGCGGCTGAACATCCCCATCGTGGCGGCCAACATGGACACTGTGACCGAAGCGCGCATGGCGCGGGCGATGGCGCGTGAGGGCGGCATCGGCGTGATCCACCGCTTCATGCCCATCGAGCAGGAGGCTGCTGAGGTCCAGCGCGTGAAGCGCCCGGAGGAAACCGTCGGCGGGCGGTACCTCCACACCATCGCGCCGACGCGCAGCGTGGGCGAAGCGATCACGCTCATGGGTCGCCACAACGTCAACAGCCTGCTCGTCGTCGGCGATAACGACCGCTTGCTCGGGATCGTCACCTCGCGTGATGTGCTGTTCGCCGAAGATCCGTCGCAGCCGGTGGAGCGCATCATGACGGGCGGTGAGCAGCTGGTGACGGCGCCAGTCGGAACCCGCCTCGAACAGGCGCGGCGCATCCTGCACGAGCACAGATTGGAGAAGCTGCCGCTGGTCGACACGACGGGTCACCTGCGGGGCCTCATCACCGCGCGCGACGTGCTGCGATTGAGCGAGCACCCCAAGGCGGCTCGGGACAGTCAGGGACGACTGCTGGTCGGGGCGGCGATCGGCGCCGTCGGCGACTACATGGAGCGCGCGCAAGCCCTGGTCGACTCCGAAGTGGACGTCCTGGTGGTCGATATCGCCCATGGCCATTCCGAGCATGCATTGGCGGCGACACGGCACGTGAAGGGTGCCTTTCCCGACATTCAGCTGATCGCCGGCAACGTGGCCACCGCCGAGGGCGCCCGCGACCTCGGCGAGGCGGGCGCCGACGCGATCAAGGTCGGTGTCGGACCGGGCGCGGCGTGCTCGACGCGTATCGTGGCCGGAGTCGGGGTGCCGCAGATAACCGCGCTGTTCGACTGCGTCGCGGCGGCGGCGGACCTGCGGCTGCCGGTCATCGCCGACGGCGGGGTGCGGAACAGCGGCGATCTGACCAAGGCGCTCGCGGCCGGCGCGGAGACGGTGATGGTCGGCAGTCTGCTGGCCGGCACGGAGGAGAGCCCGGGCCGCACCGTGTTGCGCAACGGCGGCCGCTACAAGGTGTATCGGGGGATGGCGAGTCTCGGGGCCGCGGAGGCGCGCCGCCAGCGCGAGAGCAGTGAAGACGTGCTGGACGAGCTGGCTGCCGCGGTGGTGCCTGAGGGTGTCGAGGCCGTCGTCGAGTACCGCGGATCGTTGGCCGACGTGCTCTACCAGCAAGTAGGTGGCTTGCGGAGCGGCATGAGCTATCTCAACGCCCGCACGCTGAGCGACCTTCGGCGCAATGCGCGCTTCGTGCGCATGACCGATGCCGGCCGGGCCGAGAGCCAGCCGCACGATCTGCGTTACGTGGAGTAAGCGCTACGGCGCGAAACGGAATACCGATCCCGCCTCCGGCGTTGGTTAGACTTGAGGCCGTGAACGCCGAAGCGGCGGGCAAGGCCACGAAGCCCGATGAGACGGAGGCAGCCGCCAACAGAGCCCGATTCGAAGATGAGGCGCTGAAGCACCTCGACGCGCTGTACCGTACGGCCCTGCGCATGACGCGTAATCCGAGTGATGCGGAGGATCTGGTGCAGGACGCGCTGGTACGTGCGTACCGCTTTTACGACCGCTTCGAACCTGGGACCAACTTTCGTGCCTGGCTGTTCAAGATCCTGACCAACACCTACATCAACTCGTACCGACGCAAACAGGGCCGGCCTCAGGAAAGCTCGCTCGAAGACACCGAGGAATTCTTCCTGTACAACCAGCTCAGTGGTGATGAAGGCGACCGCGTCACCGACGTCGAGGACACCGTGCTCGACCGCCTCGGCGCCGACGCTATCCAGCGCGCGATCGATCAGCTTCCGCCGCAATTCCGCACGACCGTGCAATTGTCCGACGTGGAGGGCCTGAGCTACGCCGAAATCGCCGAGGCCACGGGCGTAGCCAAAGGGACGGTCATGAACCGACTGTTCCGTGGTCGGCGCCAGCTGTAGCGCGCACTCTGGGAGCAGGCACAGGCAGCCGGATTTACCGCGGGCAGCAAGGTCCACCTTGACGGGCCGCCCAAGTCTGATTCAGATACAAATGGTGTGGTGGCGCGAGCTCGGGGAGGCACACGGTGATCAACTGTCGCGATTGCGCAAGCGCGCTCAATCCTTACCTCGACCGCGAGCTGTCAGACGAGGACGTCGTTCAGGTTCGGAGCCACCTCGAGGCGTGCGGCGGCTGTTTGCACGTGTACCAGTTCGAAGAATCGTTACGGCGTCTGGTGAAGGTCCGCTGTCGGCAGCAGGGCGCACCCGAATGGTTGCGGGAGCGGATCACGGTGTCTCTGGCGATGGAACGCATTCGTCAGGAGCAGCGCCGCCGTCCTCCCGAGATGCGCGGCGCCGATTAGCTCGCGGTGGGTCGGGCGCGCAGTCGCTCGATGAGCCTGGTAATGGCGTCTTCGCGCCGCTTGAGGAGTGCCTTGTATTCGGCAACCTCAGCCTTGTAGATCTGCTCGCGAGTATCACCCAGCGCTTCTTCGAGGACCTCGTCAAGAACTTGGGCCTCATCCGCGCTGATTTCGAGCTGCATTCCCGGACCTCCTGCCTCAACGCCACCTCCCTACTTGTACACCGACAGCGCCAGACGCATGACCTGTTGGGCGGCGGGGGTGGCGAAGTCCGAGCCTGAGCCCTGGTGCTCCATGATCACCGCGATGGCGACGCGCGGTGCGTCGGCTGGCGCGAAACCGATGAACCACGAGTGCGACGTGCCGTCGCCGACTTCGGCCGTGCCGGTCTTGCCACCAACCTTGATGCCCGAGATGGCGGCTTTGGCGGCATAGCCGTTGTCTACGCCCTCGACCATGAAGCTGACCATCGTGCTGGCCACCTCGCTCGAGCTGGCGATGGAGAAGAACTGACCGGGCTCGTGAAGCTGCTGGGCCGAGCCGTCGCGGCGCAGGTCGGCGGCAACGTACGGCGTTGGCACCCTGCCGCCATTCGCGACCGTGGCCGCCACAAGCGCCATCTGCAGCGGGGTGACCTGCAGCTCGCCCTGCCCGAAGGCGGTCTGCACGAGCAGCTGGGGCGTCCACGGGGTATCCGGGTTCTTGATATGGCTGACGGCGACAGGCACGTCGAACGGGACGGCTCGCCCGAAGCCAAAGCGCCTGGCGTATTCGTCGAGCACGTCGGCGCTGGCTTGGATCGAGCCGTCGTTCTCCGTCCACGGATACGGGCCAGGTGGGTTGTCGTCGAGCCATCGATTGATCGGCGCCAGGTTCGGGAACCCCAATAGCAGCCCGGTCAGTCCGAACACGCGGTTGGAAGACCAAGCGTACGCCTGCTGGTAGGTGAGTCTGGGAATGTGCTGGCTGTTTTTGCAGTCGACGCTGTAGCTGCCAACCTTCACCGCCGTGGTGCACATGATCGGCTGATTCAAGTCGACCAGGTTGCGGTCCAGAGCTGCCGTGGCGGTCACCGTCTTGAAGGTCGATCCCGGCACATACAGCGCCTGGATGGCGCGGTTGAACAGCGGCTGCGAAGGATCGCCCTGCAACGCGGGCATCTGGCTGTCGGCGGCGTTTGGATCGAAGAATGGCCTGGACGCCATCGCCAGGACTGCTCCCGAACGCGGGTCGACCACGACGATGGCGCCGCTGGACTTGCCAAGCGCCTCGATGGCCGCGTCGTGGATACGTTTGTCGATCGTGAGCACCAGGTCGTCGGGCTGGGGTTGGTGATGGAAGAGCTGCCGCTCGAGTCGATCCAGCGGCGAGAGCGAGCGCTCGCCGCTCAACTCCGCGGCGTAGACGGCCTCCAGGTCGGTGTCACCGAAGCGATCGCTGTGAAAGCCGATGGTGTGCACCAGCGATGGGTCGGCATAGTGGCGTTGGAGCCCTGCCTGGGTCGTCTGCGATTCGGCCAGCACCTGGCCGGTGCGATCGAGGATTCGGCCCCGCGGCAGCAAAAGACGCTCGTCCGCGATGCGTGGGTTCGCCGGATCCTGGCCCAGATCGGCCGCGCGCCAGACCTGCCAGTAGCCCAGCGCGATCGCGATCAGCCCAAAACATGCTACGAGCGCAAGCGCCGCGCGCCGTACGTTCTTGCGCACGTCGTCAAGCATTGGCGTGTTCGTGAGAAATGCGCAGGAGCAAGCCGATGAGAACGAAATTCGCGACTACCGAGCTGCCGCCATAGCTCACGAACGGCAGCGTGATTCCGGTCAACGGGATCAACTCGAGCGTGCCGGCCAGAATGATGATCGCCTGCAGGCCGAGAACGGACGTCAAACCACTCGCCAGCAGCGCGCTGAACCCCGATCGCGCATTCAACGCGATGACGAAGCCGCGCTGGACCAGCAGCACGAACAGGCCGATCACGGCCAGCGTACCCGCGAGACCGAGCTCCTCGCCGATGGCCGCGATCACGAAGTCGGTGTGGACGGCGGGAATGTAGCGCGGTGAGCCCATGTCGAGGCCGGCGCCGAACACGCCGCCAGACGCGAAGGCGTACAACGCCTGGACCAGCTGGTAGCCAATGGTTTCTCGGTTCGACCACGGATCGAGCCAACTGATGACCCGCGTGTGTACATGGCTGAACACGCGGTCGGCCAGCGCGCCGCCGAGGATGAGGAGCCCGAGTCCGAGGACGACATAGCTCGCGCGACCGCTGGCCACGTACAACATCGCCAGCAGGACGGTCGAGAACAAGAGCGCCGGCCCAAGGTCCTTTTGAAGCCAGAAGAGCAGCAGCGCGGCGCCGACCATGACCAGGATCGGGGCGAGATACGGCAGGGGTGGCAAGTGCACGCGACCGATGCGTCTACCAGCCATGGTTAACAGCTCGCGATACTCCTCGAGATAGCCGGCCAGGAACATGACCAACAGCAACTTGACGATCTCCATGGGCTGCACGCTGACCGGACCCAGGACGAACCACAGCGCGGCGCCGCTGCCGTTCGGATCACGACCGAAAACCAGCGTCAGCACCTGGAGCAGGATCGCGAGCGTGCCCCATGTGTAGCGGTAGCGGCGCAGCCACTCGATCGACGGCAGCCAGCCGACCAGCGTCATTGCGCCAAGTCCGATGAGCACCCAGGTGCCCTGGCGGGGCCCGAGGCTCGCCTCGAGGCGCGAGGTCATGATCTGGCCTACGGCGGCCAGCGTGGCGGCGATGGCGAGAACCGACAGGTCAGCCAGGGGCAGGCGCCAGCGGACCCACAGCGCCGCGGCGACCAACGCCACCGCGAACAGTCCGGCGCCGGTCAGCGTCTGCCATTCAACGACCTGCCGCCTCACCAGGGCCAGCAGCACCAGGCCGACGGCCAGCAGCGCCACGGGGAAGATTAGGATCGCCTCTCCCTCTGGGAGAGGCCGCGCGAAGCGCGGGTGAGGGGTGCGTAGAGCCTCAACGCTTCCGCTCGTAGGCACCCCTCTCGTAGGCACCCCTCACGCCAGCCCTCTCCCAGAGGTAGAGGGAGACCTTGCAACCATCACTTCTGATCGTAGCCAGACCGGGCTATAGTTCGAACTACCTGATGCCGAATAAAGCGACCGTCGCCGCGCTGCGGACTCGGCCAGATCGCGTGCTTGAAGACTATGCACGGCTGATCGATCTGGCCCGGGCTCGCGAGCACCTTGCACCTGGCGCGACCACCATTCTCAAGGACAACATCAGCTGGCACTTCCCGTTCCCAGCCGCGAACACGACGCCGTGGCAGCTCGAGGGCACCATCCGTGCTCTGCGCGCCGAAGGCTTCACCGAGCTGGTGTGTGTTCAGAACAAGACGGTCGTCACCGACGCCTTCAAAGGCGAAGACCTGAACGGCTATCTGCCGATCTTCAAGAGCTACGGCATCCCGGTGCTCTACAACTTCAAGGACGATGACATGACCTGGGTCAGATTCCAGCCCAGGTCGAAAATGCTGGTTCTGGACAAGATCTTTCCCGAAGGGATCAGGATTCCCGACTACTTCGAGGGAAAGAACATCGTCCACCTGCCGACGGTAAAGTGCCACATCTACACGACCACAACGGGCGCGATGAAAAATGCCTTCGGTGGTCTGTTGAACACACGTCGGCATTACACGCATAGTTGGATCCACGAGACGCTGGTCGACCTCCTGGCAATTCAGAAGGAGATCCACAGCGGCATCTTCGCGGTGATGGACGGCACAACGGCGGGCAACGGGCCCGGACCGCGAACGATGTATCCCGAGATCAAAAACGTCGTACTCGCCAGCGGCGACCAGGTGGCGATCGACGCCGTGGCCGCCAGGCTGATGGGCTTCGATCCGCTCAGCATCGGCTACATTCGCCTGGCGCATGAGGCCGGGCTAGGCATCGGCGACCCGCGCGACATCGAGCTGGTCGGCGACACCGACCTGGCCAACGAGTCGTGGAACTTCCGCGTAGGCGACAACGGCGCCAGCCGCGTGGGCGATATCGTCTGGTTCGGCCCGCTCAAGCCCATGCAGAACGTGCTCATGCGCACGCCGCTGGTAAACCTCTTCATCCTCGGGTCGGAGGTCTACCACGACTATTACCGCTGGCCGGCGCGTGACCGCGGGGTCTTCGAAGGCTGGCTGGCCAACACGCCCTGGGGCAACCTATTCCAGGAATATCACCGTCTGGGGGCGCTAGCGGTGCCGGGGGTAGCGCAAACGGTTTAGTCTTTACGCAACTTCCTGGCCCATAACTTGCGGCCCTAACGCTAGAGCTGTCACAGACGGGGCGCCCCGGTAGTCATTGGAAGGTTCGGCGAGGTGCAGCAGAGGGTCGAAATGCAGCCGGAGCTGGGTGCTGCGGAAACAGAAGAGTTCATGTCCGTGGCAGCCCATGATCTGCGCAATCCGATCGCGGTGGTGCGTGCGTCGGCGCAAATGGCGCAGCGACAGATCAATCGCGGCGACACGCCTGCAGCGCAGACGCGACTCAAATCGATCGTCGATCAGACCGACCGGCTCACCGAGATGCTCGAGACCTTCCTCGACGCGGCACGCCTGGGCGCCGGC
>VBGG01000539.1 GCA_005883405.1 Chloroflexota bacterium
ACGCCGTCCGCGCAGGATCAGATAGCGCTCGGGTCCATCGCCCTGGCCAAGGGCTTCGGCGAGCAGCACCGCATAGCGCGCGATCCCCGCCGCGTAGCCGACGAGCCGCGCATCGAGCGCGATAACCGGCCGACGTAGCTCGTCGCCATTCACCGTTTGCTACTCATCGCTCGGCATCGGCACCGACATCGCCTCGAGGGCGGAATCTCTAATCAACAATCTGTTCTTCTTCTTCGTCCGCGGTGATCGACGGCTCACCCGCCTTGACGCGCCGCCGACGGCTTGGATGCCGCCCCCAGCGGAGCGTGGCGAAGCCGCAGGCAGTGGTGAAGATCGCCAGCACATACAACCCGGTGCCGACCAGCATGCCGACCGCCGCCACCAACCAGATGCTGGCGGCAGTGGTCAGCCCGCGCACCGCGTTCGACGTTCGCCAGATGGTCCCGGCGCCCAGAAAACCGACGCCCGTCACGATCTGCGCCGCGACCCGCGCCGGATCGCGTACCGTCCCCTGGCTGATGAAGGCGTAAATCGACACGATGGTGAACGCGGCAGCGCCCGCCGCTACCAGCATGTGGGTGCGAAGGCCAGCCGGCCGCTGGGTCGTCTCCCGTTCGTAGCCGATTACCCCACCCAGAATGAAGGCCAGCAGAACCCGCAACATGAGCTCAAGATCAAGCGCAGGCGTGAGGCCGTCGCCGACCACGCGTCCAACGCTATCAGGTTGAGGTTCGCCGTCGCTTCAGATCGAGTCCAGGCCTTCGGTAATGAGGCGCATCGATACCAACCACGGTAGAGATCAACGGATCGAGTACGCGCGAGAACACACGCACTTCCTGCTGTGTGGCAGGTGACAGACGGTTCGAGTCGTCAAATCGGATATTTGTCGTGAGGACGGTCGGCAGAGGCGAGTTGAACCTGTGGTTGATGAGTTGGAAGAGTTTCTCCTCGGCCCAGGGTCTCGACGAGTGGGTGCCATAGTCGTCGAGGATCAATACCTTGGCATTGAGGAACCGGTTGAACGCGCGATCGTACGTCACCAGACTGGCCGGGGCATACGTGGCGCGCAGATGATCGAGCAGCCGCGGCACCGTGATGAATACCGCGGAATCACCTACGACGTTCTTGATGGCTGCCGCGAGATGTGTCTTACCACGGCCCGTTTCACCGACGAGCACCAGCCATCTGTTGGGATTCTCGGCGAATTTCACAGCTTCGTGCGCGGCCCGGGCCAATGAGGCGTGGCCGTCTGTTTTGAAGGTGTCAAATGTCTGCAATCGCAGACCCTCAGTCCAATCGCTGCGCAGCAGCTCGTCGAGCGAGCTGTCCCGCTCACCGATCGGGATGATGCGCGCGACGTGTTTGTCTGAAAGACGCGCCCTCAGTCGACCGTCGAGCTCATCCACGGAGTAACTCGTCGTGATCACCGTCGGTAGCTCGGCGTTGAAGCGGTGGTTCAGCACCTGGAACATCTTCTCCTGGGCCCACGAGGTATCACTCTGCATCCCCAGGTCGTCCAGGATGAGCAGCGGCGTATTCCGGATCGCCTCGAATAACTCATCGTAGGTGACGTCACTGGCTGGTCCAAAGGTGGCCCGCAGGTAGTCGAGGAGATCGGGAACGACGGCAACGAAGACGTCCTTGCCCAACTCGATTTGACGATTCGAGATGGCCGCGGCGAGGTGTGTTTTGCCACAACCCGATGGCCCACTGAGCACGAGCCAGGGAAGGTCATCCTTCGGGTTCTGGGCAAATGTTTTGCAAGCTTCGAACGCGTCGGCGGAATGTTGCAGCGGGCCGTCGCGTCCGTCGGGCTTGAACGTATCGAATGTCTTGCGGGCGAGGTGACCGAGATTACTTCGGCGCCGAATCCGGTCGCGTAATTGACCCTCCTGACAAGAGCATGGAACAGCCTGTCCGAACTCAGGGTGATCAACTGGCAGATCGCGGCGCACGAACCCGTGGTCTTTGCACACACGACACGACGGCTGAAGCTCCTCCTGGCTTCGCTGGAGGCCATCCGACGACTCGGCCTTTGACCGAGCTCGAACGATCGTCTCCGTGAGCGGATGCATCAACTTCGATACAGCTCGAGGTCCAGGAATTTGGTGGTGCGCTCGAGGAACAACAACTGAACCTTGCCCGTGGGGCCGTTGCGATGCTTGGCCACAATGACGTCCGCGATACCTTTCTTGTCGCTGTCGGGATTGTATTTCTCATCACGGTAAATAAACAGCACGACGTCCGCATCCTGTTCAATTGCGCCCGATTCACGCAGATCAGATAACTGCGGAATATGCGGGGTGCGCTGCTCAACCGCTTTCAGTGCGCGCGAGACCTGCCCCAGCTCCTGGACCCTGCTCTCGCTACCGTCGCTAGCGACCAGCTGAAGGTAGTCCACGACGATCAGGTCGACACCATGCTCAGCGGCCAGTCGTCTGGCTTTGCTGCGTAATTCCATGATGGGAATGGCAGGGGTATCGTCGACCCAGATCGTCGCTTTGGCAAGATGGTTTACCGCCGCGTCGAGCTTGCGGCTTTCCTGGTCCGACAGAGGCGGAGAACGAATCCGTGCTGAATCGCCGCCACTTTCCATGCTGAGTAGCCGCGAAGCCAGTTGCTCAGCCGACATTTCGAGACTGAAGATTGCCACGGTCACGTTGTGCTTGACCGCTGCATTTACCGCGAGGTTCAGAGCAAGACTGGTCTTGCCTACGGACGTGCGCGCGGCGAGGATGATCAAATCCGTGCGCTGAAAGCCACCGAGAAGTTTGTCGAGATCCGCGTAACCAGTTTGAATGGCATATCGGGAGAATTCGCCCTCCTTCAGCGCCTGCACCTGCTCCATGTACTCTGAGAGCACTTCGTCCAACCGTCCGAAGTCCCGCGTGACGCGCCTTTCAGATACGGACAGAATGAGCTGCTCCGCTTTCTCGAGCGCTGTCTCTGCGTCCAGGTTGTCGCGATAGGCGATCTCGGCGATCGTCTGGGCCTTGCCGATCAACTGGCGCATGATCGAGGTGCGCTCGACGATGCGGCCGTAGTGCTCGATATGGGCGGCGCTGGGCGTGGCCAGGTTGAGCTCGCTCAGATACAGCAGGCCACCCGAGGCCTCGTACACGCCCTGCTGCTGCAGCCGGTCGGCCGTACTGTGGTAGTCGATCGGGACGCCGTCGGTAAACAGCGCCAGCATCGCGCGAAACACGTGTCGGTTGCGCTGCTGGTAGAAGTCCTCGGGTCTCAGGAAGTCGGAGACGCGAACGATGCTGGCCGGGTTCTTGAGAACCGAACCGAGCACCGCTTCCTCCGCCTGGATGCTGTGCGGCGGGAGGCTGAGGTCACGCTCCTCAGCGCGGTCCTCGCGTGCCAGTGAGTCGAGTTCGGCATCGCCGAGGCGTTCGACAGCCATCGTTCAGCGCGACCCCGCCGGCGTCACCAGACCCAAGACCAGACCTCAGGCGCTGCCGATCGGGCGGACCTCGACCGTCATGGTCGCCGACACCAATCGGTGCAGATGCGCGGTCACCTGATACGACCCGACCAGGCGAATGTGTTCACCCATGTCGATGTCGCGGCGATCGACGGAAACGCCAATTTGCTTCTGGATAGCGGCCGAGACGTCGGCTGCCGTCACCGAGCCATACAGGCGCCCTTGCGAGCCCGCTTTGGCCTCGACGACGATCGGCTGCGCCTCCAGGCGTTGCTTGAGGTCTCGCGTGGCGTGCTCCTCGCCTGCCGCGTGGCGCGCGGCAACCGCCTGAACGTCGGCGACCTGCTTCAAGGTGCCGGCCGTCGCCACCACGGCCAGACCGCGTGGAATCAGGAAGTTGCGCGCGTACCCGTCAGCCACATCTTTGACCTGACCGGCTGCGGCGACGTCGGGGACGTCTTTCTTGAAGAGTACCTTCATGCTTTGGTTATAGAATAGAACAGATGTGCTAGGGATACCAGGGCAGCCGGCGGCTATGCCTGGATCGAGTGCCGCAACGCCGTGGCACGGGCGAGTGATGCCGGCGGTCGCGCATGAGGCACGATCCGCGAGCTACTCCTGCAGTGGTGGTGCGGATGCTACGCCGCGCTCGGCTGCTCCCGCTAAGCATTGCCGGCGCGAACCGACGTCTCAGTTTCGTGGCGCGCCCGTGACACGCGCAGCCTTGACATCAGCGCCGGCTGCCCTTGTCCTATCGCGCCTGATCCATTAACAACCCTCGCTCCCCATCCAGAGGCCTCTTCTGCGGGCCCACCTCAATCACATCCAGGGTGAGCACGGAGACGAGATGCCCATGTTCGGACGCGGCCGACATGGCGCCGCCGCGGTCTTGTTGGTCACGGGCACGATGCTGCTCGTCGGCGTACAACAGGTGATCGGTGGCGTTGCCGCTGCCCAGATCGAAGCAGTAGTGGACGTGCACAATCTGCAGCCACTGCCCGAAGCGATGTACCCCGTCGCGGCCACCCAGGTGGACGCCGCGGCCATGAGTGGCCAGTTCGAAGAACTGGTTAAACCGACGCCGGTTCCCACCGTCGCGCCAACGCCTGCTGTTGCTCCAACTGCCGCCCCAACGCCCCAGCCCAAGCCGGTCGCGTTTGAAAAGGGCATCGCCTCGACGTACGGCGAGGGCGACGGCTTCGAAGGCAATCGGACCGCGTGTGGCCAGATCTTCCACACCATCGTGGTGCAGATCGCGCACAAGAGCCTCCCTTGCGGCACGATGGTGCGCGTCGAAGACGTCGACACCGGCCGATCAGTGGACGCCGAGGTGACGGACCGCGGCCCGTACGTGTCAGGTCGCATCGTGGACTTGAGCTGGGGCGCCTTCAAGCAGCTCGACCCGACTGGTCCAGGCCTGTTGCGGGTCAACGTCTACTTGCTGGGAAAGTAGATTAATCTCCCTCTCCCTCTGGGAGAGGGTTGGGCCTGCCCCGAGGAGCGCAGCGGAGCGCGGGGTGAGGGTGCGCTCGCACCCGATACGCGGTAACTCGGCCGCCGCAGCGACGTTAACTCAGGCGCTGTGCGGCGGCAGAGCGCGCTCATCGCCCTGGTAATCATCGCGGCGCTGGTCCGGCCGGCCGTCGCATCCACGTCAGGCGATGGCGAACGGCTGTTGGGGCCCAGTGGCGTGCCGGTGTTCATCACCGGCATGAACTACGAAGGTCCGGCCGACCGCGCCTGGCAGATGTGGGACAACGACAAGTTCGACTCGGGCGCCATCGACGCGGATTTCGCCCGAGCCAGCGGCGGCGGCATCACGGCCTTGCGCGTCTTCGTGCAGGCGCCGCTGGCGGTCGACATCGCGGCTGGCAAGTGGGACAAGCTCGACCAGGTCGTCGGCCTGGCCGAGAAGCGCGACCTGCAGCTGGTCGTCTCATTGCACGACTATGGTGAGCGCGACCTGGCCAGAGTGGCGGCCACGGCCGGGCAGATCGCCCAACGCTACCGCGGTCGGTCCGCCATTCTCGGCTTCGATCTGAAGAACGAGCCGCGCTTCGGCGACCTGGCCCTGGCGAAGTACCCCGGCCGCGTCCCACTCCAACAACGCTCGCTGATCGACACGTTCGGCGAGCGTCTGCCGCGCGACCAGCTGGGCGATTATCGCGCCAGCGATGAGGGCACCAAAACAGTCCCGTCTTCCCTCAATGACGATGAGGCCTGGGTCTACGTCAACAACCTGCGGCTGTATCGCGAGATGCTCGCTGAGGCCGCCGCATGGGTGAAGGGCCACGGCGGAACCACGCTCGACTATCTGGATGGCGCCGAGGGCCAGAAGTGGGCACCGCTCACCGACGCCTTGAACGGCACGCTCCAGGCCTGGATGGATCCCCAGGTCAGGGCGGTCCGACGCGCTGATCCGACGCGACCGATCACGATAACGATGGCCTTGACTTTCAGAGCTTCCATCGCTATCCCGCCACGAGCGGCGCTTCGATCCGCGCCAATCTCAACGTTTTGAAGTCGATTGAGCAGGCGCATTCAGGCAAGCCCTTCATGCTCAGCGAGTTCGGCTACGCCACCGATTCGGTGGACCCGGAGCGCGCGGCGCTGGCTGAGACCGCGATCACGCTCGGTCTGGTCGCGCAGCACGCGGCGGGTGGCTCGAAGTGGATGCTCAACGACATGCCCGACGGCTTCAACATGCGCGAGCGAACGCTCGGCGCGTTTCGGCTCGACGGTAGTCCGAAGCCCGTGATCCAGGCCCTGGCCGCGCTGCGCGCCTATCTCGACACGACGGGCAGTGCGCCTGGCGACCTGCGGCTCGAAGACGACCCCGACACCGGGGTGCGCTACGTATACCGCGCTTCAGACGCACTGCTGCTCGGCGGCAAGAAGGTCGATGGCGGCGGTGCAAGCATCGAGGCCGGCGGTACAGCGCAGCTCTTCTTGACCTGGACCGACCCAAATCTGGTTCGCCTGTGGGCCAGCGGCCCGATCAAGGCGACCTTTGATCTCGCGCAGACGGTCGGCACTGCTCCAGCCGGGGCAATCGCGCTGTCGCGGCTCGATGCCGCGGGCGAACGGCACACCGCGGCGGACATCCACGGAACGGTGATGGCTGCCTCGCTGGAAGCGGGCAACTATCTCATCAGGGCCGGGACTGCGGCCGCGCGCGGAGCGGATTACGACACCACGGGTGGCCGCTTCTTCACGCAGACCAACGGTCGCAAGAACTCTCCGTCGGGTTTCGCGGTGACCAACGAGGGCGGGGTCCCACTCTGGACGGCATTCCAATCACTGGGCGGCGTCGACGTGCTGGGCTACCCGGTGACGCGCCGCTTCGAGCTGGACGGGTTCGTCGTTCAGGCGTTTCAGAAGTCCGTCCTTCAGTGGCATCCCGACCAGAAGAGCTTCGCGTTTCTCAACACGTTCGACGTGCTTCACGATCGCGGGCGGGATGACTGGCTCGCGGTGTATCGTCAGACTCCACCGCCGCTGGACACCGCGCCCGACGCTGGCCTCGCCTGGGAACGGGTGGTTGCGCGCCACCTGGCGCTGCTCGACAAAGTCCCGCCGCCGCTCAAGGAGCAGTTCCTGGCCGACCCGAGCTGGCTCGATCACTATGGCTTGCCGGTGTCGACGCAGGATGCATCCAACAGTGTGGTCGTGCGGGCGCAGCGAGCCAGCCTGCAGTACTGGAAAGAGGCCGTACCCTGGGCAGCCAAGGGCAGCGTGACCGTCGCCAACGGCGGTGATCTGGCGAAGGAGGCCGGGCTGTTCCCATGGCTGGCGGTAACGCCCGAGAACGCACCTCGCTGATTGTCACCGTGCGCAACGAGGCGGCCAGCCTGGACGAGCTGCTCGAATCGGTGGCGGCCCAGACGAATCCGCCCGCCGAGATCGTGATCGTCGATGGCGGCTCGACTGACGGTACTCTCCAGAGACTGCACACCTGGAGTCAGCGACTGCCGCTGCGTACGCTGAGCGAACCGGGCGCGAACATCGCGCGTGGGCGGAACGTGGCGATCCGCGCCGCCACGGGCGACCTCATCGCGGTGACCGACGGCGGCGTGCGACTCGCTCCGACCTGGCTGCACGCTCTTGGGGAAGCGATGATGGACGGCGTCGACGTGGTCAGCGGCTTCTTCCGCGCCGACCCGCGCAGCACATTCGAACGCGCGATGGGCGCCACGGTGCTGCCAATCCTCGAAGACATCGACGTGAGAACGTTCCTGACGTCCAGCCGATCGGTACTCTTCAGGCGCAGCGCCTGGGAGCGAGTCGGCGGCTATCCCGAGTGGTTGGATTACTGCGAAGACCTTACGTTCGACCTGGCATTGAGGCGCGCTGGGTGCAGGTTCACGTTCGCCCCACGAGCGCAGGTCGCCTTCAGGCCGCGCAGCTCGCTCAAAGCGTTCTTTCGCCAGTACTACCTGTACGCGCGCGGCGACGGAAAAGCAGGCCTGTGGTGGGAACGGCACGCAGTACGCTACGCCGCGTACGCGCTGGCGGTAGCGCTCCTGCGCCGTCGCGGCGCGGGCCTGCTCCTTCTACCGATAGGTGCGTTTTTCTATGCACGACGACCATATGAAAGACTGGCGCGCGAGCGACTGTCTCGGCGCGAACACCTGGTCGCTATTGCGCTCGTGCCGGTGATTCGCCTCGTTGGCGATGTTGCCAAGATGGTCGGCTACCCTGTCGGCGTGTGGTGGCGACTCCGCAGAGCATGGACCTCTCGATCGTCATCCTGAACTACAACACCCGCGAGCACCTGCGCGAGTGCCTTGCGTCTCTGCTCGCCGAGGGTTCGACGTCACTCAGCGGCGGATCGATCCAGGCCGAAGTCATCGTGGTAGACAACGCGTCCTCGGATGGCTCGGCCGAGATGGCAGCAAGCGAGTTTCCGTGGGTCGAGCTGATCCGATCAGCGCGCAATGGCGGGTTCGCGCACGGCAACAACCAGGCGCTCAGACGCGCGCGCGGCGCAGCCATCCTGTTGCTCAACCCCGACACACTGGTGCCACGCGGCGGAATCGCCGTCCTGCTCGACCGGCTCCGCGCGCACCCCGAGGCCGGCATCATCGGGCCGAAGCTGCTGCGCCCGAACGGCAGCATGCACCTGGCCTGCCGGCGGTCGTTTCCGACACCGGCGATCGCGTTCTATCGCTTTTCGGGACTGGCGCGCGTGCGCCCTGATAGCCCGCGGTTCGGCCTCTACAACCTCACGTTCGTCGACCCAGACCTGCCCATGGAGGTCGATTCGGTGTGCGGCGCCTGTTTACTTGTCAGGCGCCAGGTGGTCCGACGCATCGGCCTGCTCGACGAGCGCTTCTTTATGTATGGTGAAGATCTTGACTGGTGTATGCGCACCCGCCAGGCGGGCTGGACGGTGCGCTATGAGCCAGGCATCGTCGTGCAGCATCAACATGGGGCAGCCAGTCGTAAACGCGCTCTGCGCACGACGTTTCACTTCTTCCGCGCGATGGACCTGTTCTACCGGAAGCATTACATCCGCGAGTACCACCCGCTCGTGACCGGAGCCGTGCGGACGGCGATCTACGCGGCGCTGGGTGTCGCGCTGTTTCGGACGCTATTGACGCACCCGGCCCAGCGGCACGTGGGGCTCTGACCAGCGATGGTCGGACTTGCGCGCAGCCTGAGCGGATTGCGCGCGCTCTACGTGGTGGCGCTGATCGTCTCGGACTTCATCATGCTGCGGCTTGCCTTTGTGCTCGCCTACCGCATGCGGCTGGTGGGCGATACACACCCGGGCACGCCCAGCGATCCGCCCAGCACGTACGACGACCTGGCGCTGCTGTGCGTCCTGGTCATCATGGTGATCTTCGCCGTGCGGCGGCTGTACATCCCGCGGAGGGGGTTCGGACGTGTCGATCTCCTCTATCAGGTCGGTGCGGCTGTCGGGCTAGGTTGGTTGGCGGCCCTGAGCGTCACCTTCTTCATGTACCGCGCCCTCGAGCCACCGCGGTTGATGCTGGTCTACTGGGCGTTGCTGTCGATCGCCCTGGTCTGGCTCACGCGGGTGCTGGTGGACGCGCTGCTGCGCGAGGCGCATCGACGCGGGCGCGACCTGGAGCGCGTCCTCATCGTGGGCGACGGCGAGCAGGCGCAATTGGTCGAGGCCAAGATCCGTTCGGCGCCCGAGCTGGGCTATCGCATCGCTGGCTTCGTCGGCAACGGCTCGCCGAACCCGCGGGTCCAGCCCGTGCTTGGCGGCCTGGAAGCCATCCCCAGGATCGTGCGCGAGCAGGCGATCGGCGAGGTGATCATTGCCTGGGCAGGCATCAGCCACCACCAGCTGGTGGATATCGTCACCGGCTGCACGCGCCAACGGGTAGACATCAAAATCTTCCCTGACATCTTCGAGCTGATGGCTCGCGAAGTCGAAACGAGCGAGCTCACTGGCCTCCCGCTCATGCGGGTGCGCGACGTGGCGTTACGAGGCTGGATGCGGTTCCTGAAGCGCGCGCTCGACGTCGCGGTCAGCTGGACGATGCTCGTGCTGCTGTCGCCGTGGCTGTTGGTGATGGCGCTGCTGGTCAAGCTGACGTCGCCACGTGGACCGATCCTGTACATCCAGGAGCGGGTTGGCCTGGATGGGCGGCCGTTCTACATGCTGAAGTTCCGTTCGATGCGGCCGGATGCCGAGGCGGATTCGGGACCTGTGTGGGCGGTCCCCAACGATCCGCGGCGAACGCGGCTCGGGCAGATGATTCGTCGCTTCAGCCTCGACGAGTTTCCGCAGCTCATCAATGTCCTGCTTGGCGAGATGAGCCTGGTCGGCCCGCGGCCCGAGCGGCCTGAATTCGTGGCGCAGTTTGCCAACCTGGTGCCGCGGTATCGCGAGCGGCACATGGAGAAGGCCGGCATGACCGGCTGGGCGCAGGTCAACGGTCTGCGCGGCCAGACCAGCGTCGTCGAGCGGACCGAGTATGACCTGTTCTATGTCGAGACGTGGTCGCTGGCGTTCGACGTCAAGATTTTGCTCAAGACGCTCGCGGCCGTGATTCGCGATCGCAACGCATACTGATTCCCCGGAGGGGACCCCACCTGGAGTGACGTTAACCCCCCTGCCCCTCACAGTCGCATGGTGATCGGCGTGAGACCGCGTACGGCGACGGGCCGGCGCACACGGAAGCTTGCGCATCGTCGCGGGCGGCCGGCGCACCACGAGGCGGAGGTGATTGGCCGAGCGTTCCGCCGACGCGAGAGCCATTGAGCCTGCTGGAGCTCCTCCGCCGACTCTTCCGGCGGCGATCGACCGAGCCGCTCACGGGGCTCGAGCCGGCGCGGACGCGGCTGGTGGTTGGGCTGGGCAACCCGGGCCCGGAGTTCGCCGACACGCGCCACAACGTCGGCTTTCGCTGCGTCGACGAGCTCGCCCGCCGCTGTGGCGCCGCGTGGCAGGACAAGACCACCACCCTGGGTAGCCTCATCGCGGTGGCCCGTCCAACACCCGAGCTGACGCTGGTCCTGGCCAAGCCCCACACGTTCATGAACCGTAGCGGCCGGGCGGTCAAGGACCTGCGCGACCTCCTCAAGCTGCCGACCAGCCACCGTCTGGTGGTCTACGACGACATGGACCTGCCCCTGGGCGCGCTGCGCATGCGCGAGCGCGGCAGCCCTGGCACCCACAACGGCATGCGCTCGGTGATCTCTGCCCTCGGCACTGATGACATCGCACGCCTGCGCATGGGTATCAGCCAGGCGGGATCGGCCGGCGCTACCAACCACGTGCTGAGCGAGTTCACGCCAGAGGAACGGGGAATCGTCGAGGAGCTGATCGCCCGCGCGGCCGACGCCGTCCTGGCCTGGGCAATAGAAGGAGCCGCCGTGGCGATGAACCGTTACAACAAGGGCGTAGTCTGATCCAATGCGGCTGCACCCGCTCCTGTCCGCTCTCGACCGCCACCCCAGCTTCAGGGGACTGGTCGACGCGCTCCGTACACCCGGCGCCGACACACAGCTGCTGTCGGCGATCACGCCAGCCCGAGCGTTCGCGATGGCGGCGTTGCATGCTGCCCTGCGGCGGCCGATGCTGCTCGTCGTCGGCCGACCATCTGAGGCGCGGGTGTACGCCAACGAGCTGCGTGCCTGGGCGGCAGATCCCGACGCGGTGCTGCTGTTTCCTGAAACGGATGCGCTGCCCTACGACCGCCTGCCAAACGATCCCGACAAGCTCGCCGAGCGACTCGGCACGCTGGAGCGCATGGCCGGTCTGGCCAAGGACACCGCCCCGCCCCTGGTGGTCGCCTCGGTCCGTGCCGCGATGGACCTGGTGCTCGACCCGCAGGGCTTCCGCGAGAACCACCGCCTTATCAAGCGCGGACAGCTGCTGCCGCCGGCCGAGCTGGCGGCGCAGTGGCTGGCGCTGGGCTACGAGCCCTCGCCACTGGTGGACTCACCCGGCCTGTTCAGCCGGCGCGGTGGCATCCTGGACGTCTTTCCGCCAGGCGGCGAGCCGCTGCGCATCGAGCTGTGGGGCGACGAAATCGACACCATCCGCCTGTTCGACCCCGCCACGCAGCGTTCGACCGAGCAGCTCGAAGCCGCGGCAGTCGGACCGGCCCACGAGGTGCTGCCGCGCGCACTGGGCGTCACGCTCGACCTGGACACCTTGCGTCCCCAGTTCGTCGACGCATTCGCCCGCGACCTGAGGGTGCTGCGCGAGGGCAGCCACGCCTTCTCCGCCCTCGAGTTTTATCGCGGGTTTCTCGGCACGGCCACGCTGGTCGACTACCTGGCCGCGGATGGCCTGCTGGTGCTCGACGAACCCGAGGCGGTCAGCCGCTACGCCGAGGAGTTCGAAGAGCAGGTCGAACAGCTGCACACGGACTTGCTCGAGCGAGGCGAGGTACCACCGGGCCTGGCGCGGCCGTACCGGCCGTGGCGCGAGATCGACCGCCGCGCCAGTGTGACGCGGGTCGAGGTCCGCTTCGACCCCGACGTCGAGAGCTTGCCGTTTGCCCACGCGCCCAAATACGGCGGCCGCCTCGACCCGTTCTTACAAGAGGTGGCGGCCGATACGCCACCCTCACCCCGCGCTCCGCTGCGCTCCACGGGGCAGGCCCAGCCCTCTCCCAGAGGGAGAGGGAGCTCGACGACGATCGTCGTGAGTCAGCAGGCGAGCCGCCTTAGCGAGCTGCTCGGCGAACAGGGCGTCAACGCGGCCCCTCGAGAAACGCTCGCGCAGGCGCCCGGCAGGGTGGAACTGGTCCATGGCCTGCTGCGCGAGGGCTGGGTCTCCGACGCGCTTGGTCTGGCGCTGTATACGGACAGCGAGATCTTCGGCTGGACCAAGCAGCGCCGATCGGCGCCCACCCGTCGGCTGGCGACGGAGCGCGCAGCCGCGGCGCGCGAATCCTTCATCGCCGATCTGCAGCTGGGCGACCTGGTGGTGCACGTTGACCACGGTATCGCGCGCTATGGCGGGCTGATTCGCACCCCAGTCGGAGCCACGCCTGGCCAGGAACCGACCCTCGAGCTGCCCGGCCACGCCGAGTTCCTGCTGCTGCACTATGCCGAAGGCGACAACCTCTACGTCCCGATCTCCCAGGCGGACAGGGTCGGGCGATATATCGGGGCCGGAGACGCCGAGCCGTCGCTGACGCGCCTGGGCAGCGGCGAGTGGATTCGCGCCAAGGCCAAGGTGCGCCGATCGGTGCGCGACCTGGCCCGCGAGCTGATGGAGCTGTACGGCGCCCGCGCGGCCATGCAAGGCCACGAGTATCCCGTCGACACCCCGTGGCAGCTCGAGCTGGAGGGCAGCTTCCCGTACGAGGAGACGCCAGATCAGGTCGAGGCGATTCACGACGTCAAGACCGATATGGAGTCGCCGCGGCCGATGGACCGCCTGCTCGTCGGCGACGTCGGTTTCGGCAAGACCGAGGTGGCCCTGCGCGCGGCCTTCAAGGCGGTTCAGGACGGTCGTCAGGTGGCTGTGCTCGTGCCGACCACGGTGCTCGCGCAGCAGCACTTCAACACCTTCAGGGAGCGCCTCGGCGCCTTCCCGGTAAAGGTCGAGATGCTTTCGCGCTTTCGCTCAGACAAGGAGCAACGCGAGATCATCGCCGGTCTGGCCGCTGGGACGATCGACATCTGCATCGGCACGCATCGGTTGGTGCAACGCGATGTCGAATTCAAGAACCTCGGCCTGGTGGTGATCGATGAAGAGCAGCGCTTCGGCGTCGCCCACAAAGAGCGGCTCAAGCAACTGCGCCGAGAGGTCGATGTGCTCACGCTGACTGCTACGCCGATCCCGCGCACGCTGCACATGGGCCTGGTCGGCGTGCGCGACATGAGCGTGCTCGAGACGGCGCCTGAGGCGCGCCTGCCGGTGCGTACCTACGTTGCCGAGTACGACGATGGACTCGTGCAGGAGGCGATCCTGCGTGAGATCGACCGCGGTGGGCAGGTGTACTTCGTCAACAACCGCGTGCTAGGCATCGAAACCATCGCCAATCGGCTGCGGCGGCTGGTTCCTGAAGCGCGCATCGCGGTAGGACACGGCCAGATGGCCGAAGACCAGCTCGAGCAGACCATGCTGGGCTTTGCCGAAGGCGACTTCGACGTGCTGGTGTGCACCACGATCATCGAGTCAGGACTGGACATTCCGAACGCCAACACGCTCATCGTCAACAGCGCGCACCGCTTCGGGCTCGCCCAGCTGTACCAGCTGCGAGGCCGGGTGGGTCGTAGCGCGGCTCGCGCGTACGCCTATCTGCTGCACGCCAAAGACATGAGCCTGAGCGAAGTCGCCCAGGAGCGGTTGAAGACCATCTTCGAGGCGACCGAGCTGGGCGCGGGGATGCGCATCGCGATGAAAGACCTCGAGATCCGCGGCGCCGGCAACCTGCTGGGCTCGGCGCAGAGCGGGCACATCGCCGCGGTCGGCTTCGATCTCTACACGAAGCTGCTGGCGGAGCAGGTTGACCTCTTGAAAGCGCGCCATGACGGCGAGGCGCGCCTGCCCTTCGAACGCGTCTGGCCGTCGCTGGACGTGCCGTTGAACGCGTTCATTCCGCCCGAATTCGTCATTGACGATCCGGTTCGCCTGCGCTTGTATCAGCGATTCTCGGCGACCGACGACGATGCGCAGCTCGCCAGCCTGGTGGCCGAGATCGAGGATCGCTTCGGATCGCTGCCCGAGGCAGCGCAGCACCTGGTGTATCTGACCAGTTTGCGCCTCAGGGCAGCCGGGGCAGGCGTCGAGGCGGTCACCGCGACGCACGACGAGCTCATCATCAAATTCGACCGGCTGCCAGCGTTGAACGTGGATCAGCTGGCACGCAAGGCGGGTGTGCCTCTCAAACGCGGCAGCAATCAGCTGCGCTTCGCGCGCGGTCAGGGCACGGGGTGGATGGAGCGTCTGTACACCATCGTTGCCGCGCTGCCGTCAGCGCACGGCCCGGCCGAAATGACGGCCGAGCGGCTACCCGATTTAATGGCCACCGCTTGACCCTCAATCTGAGAAGATCGAGTGTCATCCTGAGCTCGCGAAGGATCCGTAACTCCGACGCTTACAACGAGAAGCGGATCCTTCGTCGCCTGCCCTGCGCGAAGCGAGCCTGCGAGCGGAGCCCCACGGGTTCCTCCTCAGAATGACATTGCTCCAATGAACATGATGATTTTTCACGGCCCGGGTGGCCATGGCGGCGGGCGCGGCCGACGTTTGGGCACCGCCGCGGCCGCACGCGTGGGCCTCACCGACCAGGCGAACGGGACCGCCGCGCCCCCTCCGCCACCGCCCACGCCGAGCGGACCGGCGATGACGCCGGCCGCGTTGTGGGCCAGCGCAGGCACCACCTGGCACGGCTTCCGACGCGTCCTCGGCCTGGTGTGGGACGCCAACCCGTGGTTGACGCTCTCCCTGGCTCTGTTCAACTTGCTCCAGGGTGGCCTGCCGGCCGCGCGCGTCTGGATCTCCAAGCTGCTGGTCGACGCGGTCGTCGCGGCGGTGACGACCGGCAGCGGCACCGCCGCGCTGCCCGAGGTGCTGCTCCTGGTCGTGCTGCAGTTCGCCATCGGCGCGGCGAGCAACATCCTGTCGACCGTCAGCAATATCTGTCAGCAGCTGTTGCAGGAGCAGGTCTCCAACCGTATCCAGATGCTGGTCATGCGCCACGCCAACCAGCTCGACCTGGTCTTCTTCGAGCGACCACAGTTCTACGACCTGCTGCAATCGGTCCAGCGCGAGGCTGCCTTCCGGCCAGTGTCGATGGTGCAGACGGCGTTTGGACTGATCCGTCAGGCACTGACCTTTCTCTCGCTGCTGGCGTTGCTGGTGAATCTCGAATGGTTCATCGCGGTCGCCGCGCTGGTGTCACCGATCCCGGCCTTCGTCTCGAGCGCTCGTTATGGCTGGCAGGGCTACCAGATGATGCGCTGGCAATCGCCTTTACGACGGATGATGCAGTATCTGACAAACTTGATGACGACGGATACCTACAACAAAGAGGTCAAACTCTTTACGTTAGGCGACTTCTTCGTCGAGCGTTTTTCAAAGCTCTTCCAGCGCTACTATGCGGAACAGCGCGCGCTCGTCATTCGCCGCTATCTGGCCGGGGCGGTGTGGTCGATGCTGACCGTGCTGACGAGCGGCTTGACGTTCCTTTACGTCGCGTTTCGCACGCTTGGCGGCTCGATCAGCGTCGGTGGTCTGACGCTGTATGTGCAGGCAGCCGACGGCGTGTCGCAGGCGTTCTCGCTGCTGCTTGGCGGGTTGCAATCGATGTACGAGCACCAGCTCTACCTTCAAACGCTGTTCGAGCTGCTCGATTTTGAGCCACTCGTGCGGGCGCCTGAACACCCGGTTCCGTTCCGCCGGCCGATCCTGCAAGGCATCGAGTTCCGCAATGTGACCTACACCTATGAAGGCAAGGACGAGCCTGCGCTGAAGAACGTCAGCTTCTCGATCGGTGAAGCTGCTGGCACGGCTGTACGGCCCCCAGGAGGGCTAGGTGCTGATCGACGGACGGGATGTGCGCGAGTACGACCCCGACGTGCTGCGCAACGAGTACGGCGTGCTCTTCCAGGACTACGTTTCGTACCAGTTCAACGCTCGCGAGAACATCGGGGTCGGGCGCATCGAGCGGCTCGACGACACGCCGGCGATTGCCGAAGCGGCGGCCAAGAGCGGCGCGTCATCGATCATCGAGCGCCTGCCGTAGGGCTACGAGACGGTCCTGGGCAAGTGGTTCGATGGCGGCGTCAACCTGAGTGGCGGAGAGTGGCAGAAGGTTGCCCTGGGTCGAGCATTCATGCGCGAGGCGCAGATCCTCATCCTGGACGAGCCGTCCGCGGCGCTCGACGCCAAAGCCGAGTCCGAGCTGTTCACGCGCTTGCAGCAGCTGGCGCACGGACGGACGGCCATCTTCATCTCACACCGCTTCTCGACGGTGCGTCGCGCGGATCGCATCCTGGTGTTCGAGGAGGGCAGCCTGATCGAGTCAGGGACGCATCAGGAGCTGCTGGCGCTCGGCGGTCGCTACGCGGAGCTCTTCAATCTCCAGGCCGCGTCCTATCGGTGACGCGCGCTGGCGGCGCGCGGAGCTCGGAGCGCAGCCGGACCTGACCGCGTATAGGCTGTTTCACGGCGACGCTGAAGGCGCTCCAGGTCTCGCCATTGACCGATACGCCGAAGTTGTGGTGGTTCATGCCGATTCGGCTGCCGTGCTCGAACGCTGGCTGCCCGAGATTCGCGAAGATCTCAGGGACTTCGCGTCGGCGTACGTCAAGGTCCACCCGCGGAGGGCCAGTCGCCTCACCGGTCAGGACATGCAGCAGGTGGCGCCCGCCGCACCGCTCTGGGGCCTCGGGGTGCACGAAGTCGAGGCGATCGAGGGTGGCGTTCGGTATCTCGTCCGCCCGGACGCCAACGCGCGTGGGCTGAGTGTGCTCAACCTGTTCGCCTATACGTGCTCGTTCGGGGTGTCAGCCAGCCTGGGCGGCGCTCGCCGTGTGCTGAACCTGGACCTGTCGCGGGCGTATCTGGAATGGGGTAAGCACAATTACCGGCTGAATCGACTCACGCTCGACGAGCGCGACTTCGTCTACGGCGATGCGTTCGACTGGCTGGGACGCTTCGCTCGGCGTGGTGAACGCTTCGACCTGGTGATCGTTGATCCGCCGAGTTTCAGCTCGAGCCCGTTCTCGGTCACGCGTGACTACCCGCGGCTAGCCGAGGCGGCGGCGCGGGTCGTCGCGCCGACCGGTATCCTGTTAGCGGCCACCAACCACGCGGGTACCTCCGACGAGCGATTCGAAGCCTGGCTCCAGAACGGCCTCACTCGAGCAGGGCGTCACGGCCAGCTCGCACAGCGCTGGCATGAGCCATCGGCCGACTTCCCGCTGGCGCCTGGCGGCACGCATCCCTACCTCAAAGTACGCGCGCTCGTTGTCGACTGAGCACAGGAGGAGCGGACCGGCCTCATGCTCGAACTCCCATCACTGATTCGCGACGTACCGGACTTTCCGAAAAAGGGAATCCTGTTCAAGGACATCACCACGCTGCTGAAGGAGCCGCGAGCCTTCAAGCAGTCGATCGACCAGCTGACGGAGCTCGTGCGCGGGCATCAGCCGCGGGTGGTGATCGGGATGGAGTCGCGCGGGTTCATCTTTGCTTCGCCCATCGCGTATCTGCTCGGCGCGGGTTTTGTGCCGGTTCGCAAGCTCGGCAAGTTGCCAGGGGAGGTCATCAGTACCGAGTACGACCTCGAGTACGGCACCAACACGCTCGAATTGCACGCCGATGCAATCTCGCCAGGCGACCGTGTGCTCATCGTCGATGACCTGCTAGCCACAGGTGGCACCGTCTCCGCGACCATCGAGCTGGTCGAGCGACTGAAAGGCGAGGTCGTCGCCGTAGCCTTTCTGGTCGAGCTCACCGAGCTCAGAGGCCGCGACCGCCTGCGCGACTACGAGGTCATCTCGCTGATCAAGT
>VBGG01000540.1 GCA_005883405.1 Chloroflexota bacterium
CCGGCCGCCTCCCTGGTGGGAGTGGTGCTCTTCCTCGCCTGGCCCGTGGCCTGGCCCGTGATGGCTGGGCTTGCGTTCGGCGCTCCGGCCGCGACCGCCGTCGGTGGCGTACTGGGCCTCGTGATCGCTGGGCTCGCCGCCGCGCTCCTGTATGTCGGTGTGCTGCTGGCGCTGGGCGTCGCCGAGATCCACGCCGTGGTGGGCCTGGTTCGCGCGCGCCTGTCTGGCCAGGCCTAAACCCTATACTCGTGGCCGCATGACGATTACCCGCGCGGAGGTCCAACACGTCGCTCGACTGGCCAGGCTGGGGCTTTCGACCGAAGAGATGGACCGCCTCGCCTCGGAGCTCGACCACATCCTGGATGCCATGCAGGCGCTGCGGCAGTTGGATACGTCGGCCATCCCGCCGACGGCGCAGGTGATCCCGCTGCGCAACGTGATGCGCGACGACGTCTCCCGACGGTCGTGGCCGGTCGACGAGATCCTGGCCAACGCGCCCGCCACGCATGATGGCCAGTTTCTGGTTCCGCCAGTGCTGGACTAGCGCGTGGACCCGCTGACGTCGCGGTCGATCCGCGAGCTGCGCGAGCTCCTTGACCAGCGCGAAGTGTCGGCACTCGAGGTCGCCCGCGCGCACCTCGAACGCATCGAGGCGGTCGATGAGTCCACTGTCCGCAGCCTGTTGACGGTGACCCGCGACGTGGCCGAGGAACAGGCGCGGCGTGCTGACGAGCGCCTCGCCAACGGCGACACGCAGCCGCTGCTCGGCATCCCGATGATCCTCAAGGACGTGCTGACCACGCGCGGCATCCGCACCACGGCTGGTTCGAAGATCCTCGAGAACTTCGTGCCCATCGAGGACGCCACCATCAGCCGTCGCCTGGCTGAAGCAGGCACCGTGCTGCTGGGCAAAGCCAACATGGACGAGTTCGCCATGGGCTCGTCCACGGAAAATTCAGCGTATTTCCCCACGCGCAATCCATGGGACCTGGACCGGGTGCCTGGCGGGTCGAGCGGCGGCTCGGCCGCGGCGGTGGGCGCCGAGTTCGCTCCATTTGCGCTCGGCACCGACACCGGTGGCTCCATCCGCCAACCTGGCGCGCTGTGCGGCGTAGTGGGCTTCAAGCCGACGTATGGTCGGGTCAGCCGCTACGGGCTGATCGCGTTTGCCTCGTCGCTGGATCAGATCGGACCCTTCACCCGCTCGGTCGAGGACTGCGCGCTGGTGATGAACGCCATCGCCGGCCACGACCCGTGCGATTCGACCTCGCTTCAGGCGTCGGTGCCCGACTACACGGCTGCCCTGCGTGAGGTCAGTCTCAAAGGGGTGCGGCTGGCGCTTCCGCGCGAGTACTTCTCTGTCGAAGGCATGGAGCCGTCCGTCGACGCATCGGTCAAAGCGTCCATCGCGCACCTGGAGAGCCTGGGCGCCAACCTCGGCGAGGTCAGCCTGCCGCACACCCAGTACGGGTTGGCGACCTACTACCTGATCGCGCCCGCAGAATGCAGCGCGAACCTGGCGCGCTACGACGGAGTCAAGTACGGCCTTTCCATTCGCGAGCCAGGCGCGGGTCTATGGGACGTCTACGAGCGCTCTCGCGGGGCGGGCTTCGGTCGCGAGGTCAAGCGGCGCATCATTCTGGGCACCTACGCGCTGTCGTCCGGCTACTACGACGCGTACTACCTGAAGGCCCAGAAGGTGCGCACACTGATCAAGCAAGACTTCGACGCGGTGTTCGAGAAGTTCGACGCGGTGGTCGGGCCGACGAGTCCCAATGTGGCGTTCCCGCTCGGCGCGAAGACACAGGACCCGCTGGCGATGTACCTCAACGATCTCTTCACGATCCCGACCAGTCTGGCCGGTCTACCGGGCGTCAGCGTCCCCGCGGGCATGGTCGACGGGCTGCCGGTTGGCCTACAGATCATCGGCAAAGCGCTCGACGAGTCGACCGTGTTGCGCATCGCGCACGCGTTCGAGCAGTCGACGGAGTGGCACACGCTGCGGTCGCCGGTGGCACAGCGAGTCGTGAGTCGTGAGTCGAGAGCGGGTTCTCCAATATAAGCTGGTTGAAACTCGATGACCGTCCAACAACACGCGCAGACTCACGACTCAAGACCCGCGACTGGCGACTACGAGACCGTCATCGGCCTGGAATGCCACGTCCAACTGGCCACGCAGAGCAAGATGTTCTGCGGCTGCGCGGCCGACTATGCGGGCGCGGCGCCGAATACGCACGTCTGTCCGATCTGTCTGGGCATGCCCGGCGTGCTGCCGGTCATGAATCGCGTCGCGGTCGAGTACACGCTGCTGACCGGCCTGGCATTGAGCGCCGACATCCCCGAGGCGACCAAGTTCGACCGCAAGAACTACCCGTACCCGGACCTGGTCAAGGGCTACCAGATCTCCCAGTACGACCTGCCGCTCGTCAAAGGCGGCTCGGTGGAGATCGCCAGTGGCCCGACCACGCGGCGGATCCACCTCGAGCGCGTGCACCTCGAAGAGGACACCGGCAAGCTGACCCACATCCCGGGCGGATCGCTGGTCGACTTCAACCGCTCAGGCGTGCCGTTGATGGAGATGGTTTCGATGCCAGAGATCCGCACGCCGGGCGAGGCGCGCGGGTACCTGCAGAAGCTGCGGGCGATCCTGCGCACGCTGGGCGTCAGCGACGCCGACATGGAGAAGGGTCAGCTCCGCTGCGACGTCAACGTCTCCCTGAGACCCACCGGTGAGGCCCGCCTTGGAACCAAGGTTGAAGTCAAGAACCTGAACTCATTTCGATCGGTCCAGCGGGCGCTGGAGTATGAGATCCAGCGACAGACCGAGACGCTCGATCGGGGCGAGCCCATTCTGCAAGAGACGCGCGGCTGGCTCGAAGACAAGGGCGTTACCGTCACACAGCGGTCGAAGGAGGAAGCGCACGACTATCGCTACTTCCCCGAGCCTGATCTGCCGCCCGTCTTTGTCGAACGTGCGTGGCTCGAGCAGTTGCGTCAGCGGCTGCCCGAGCTGCCAGACGCGCGCAGAACGCGGTACATGCAGTCGTTCGGGCTGGGCGCCTACGACGCCGATGCCCTATCGACCGACCTCTGGGCGGCGCGGCTGTTCGAGGACACGGTCTCGGCTGGCGCCGACCCCAAGAAGGCCGCGAACTGGATTCAGAACGACGTCGCACGCCTGCGCGTCGACTCGGAGCTCGTGCTCAAAGCCGAGCACCTGGCCGAGCTGATCCGATTGGTCGACGAAGGCGCCATCGGCATCTCCGCCGCGCGGCAGCTACTCCCGCCGCTGATTGAGACGGGCAAGGCGCCACTTGCGCTCGTCGACGAGCTCGGCCTGGCGCAGGTCTCAGATTCGGCTGCGCTTGAAGACGCGGTCCGCGGTACGATCCAGGCCAATCCGTCGGCGGTGACGGATTACCGCGCGGGTAAGGCCACCGCGATCAACTTCCTCAAAGGCCAGGTCATGAAGTCCACCCGCGGCAAGGCCAATCCGGCCGTTGCCGAGGAGCTGCTTCGCAAGCTTCTGGCTTAGCGGCACACCCAGCGCGAAGCCGAGTCAGCCGAGTCGGCTGCTTGTCAACTCAGGCCGCGCGCCTGATGCGCTTCTGTTCCTGCTCCTCTTCGCCTGGCTCGACGACCACCTGGCTACAGCAGCCGAACACTCGCATCCATGACCAGCGCCCACTGACGGGCTCGAGCACCTGCCAGCGTTCAACGGATGGTTGCCCGCAGGCATGTTCAGAGAGCGAGTCGATCTGGACGAGTTCGCGCATGTGGTTAGTCTGCCCCTTCGGCGACGATGTTGACGACGTATCGGCCGATAATACCTCGGTAGTTGCCCCCTGAGAAGGGCATACGCTGCCGCCGCGAGGCCAGACGCGCGGCGGCAGCGGTACAGACAAGAAGTTCGGCCGACTGCGTCCTGTGCCGAAAAGCGGCTTGTCGGCCGAGCTTCTAGCCCGGAGCCACTCCCTGAACTCCAACGAAGACGGCGTACAGCGACGTGCTGCCAGCCATGAAGATGCGGTTGCGCTTCGTCCCGCCGAACGCGATGTTGCCCACGATCTCGGGGATGCGGATGCGTCCCAGCAACTTACCCGAGGGATCCCAGCAGGTCACGCCGCTGTAGCCAACGTTCCGCCCGGCGTTGCTCGAAACCCAGACATTGCCGAACACGTCGCAGCGCATCCCGTCGGGGCCGCACTTGATGCCGTCGATCATGCAGTCGGTGAACAGCCGCTTGTTCGAGACGGATTTGCCGTCCGCGGAGACGTCGAACTGGTAGATGTTGCCGTCGCCACCCACCGTATCGCCGGGGCCTTTGCCGGTGC
Source organism: Chloroflexota bacterium (assembly GCA_005883405.1). Taxonomy (GTDB): domain Bacteria; phylum Chloroflexota; class UBA6077; order UBA6077; family CF-72; genus CF-72. Next base: position 4,335 of record VBGG01000540.1, read on the forward strand.
TGATGACATACAGCGTCTTGAAGTCGGGCGAGAACAGGATCCCATTCGGATCGTGGACCTGGTCCTCGCTGACGACCATGCTGAGCGTGCCGTTCGGGTCCCAGCGGTAGCACTGCGTGGGAAGCTCACGTTTGAACGCCGGGAAGCCAGCTGGCTGGCCGGCGCCAGCGTTGGTCTTGCCTGCCGCGTTGGTCGAACCGCCGGGTTGATCCACATCGCCCTCGTATAGCTGCCCTCCGTACGGCGGGTCGGTGAACCAGAGGCTGCCGTCGGTGTGCGGCACGACGTCGTTCGGCGAGTTGAGCTTCTTGCCCTGAAACGAATCGGCGATGACGGTCACCGAGCCATCGAGCTCATAGCGCACGACGCGGCGCATCAGGTGCTCGCACGAGACCTGCCGTCCCTGAAAGTCGAAGGTGTTGCCGTTGCTGTTGTTGGACGGCTCGCGGAAGACGCTCACATGGCCATCATCTTCCAGCCAGCGCAACTGTCGGTTGTTGGGGATGTCGCTCCACAGCAGGTAGCGCCCCTCGCTGCTCCAGGCCGGCCCTTCTGCCCACAGGATCGGCTTGCCGTTCACGTCGCCGTGCCATAGCCGCGCGATCGTCGTGTTGCCCTGGGTCAGATCACCGAACACAGGATCGACGGTCAGGATGTCCGGGTCGGAGAAGTACACCGACGGCGCCGTGAAATCGCGCGGCGGACTGGTGGTCGTCGTCGGAGGAGTAGCTGGCCCAGAGCCACCTGGTACTGGTGGCGCCGGTTGATCCTGCGGCGCGGCCGCCGCCACGCCCACCGGAGACACAGCCGCCGCCGCGGCCACCGCGGCGAACGCCTTGATCAGCGTCCGCCGCGCTATCGGTTCACGTGTGTGTGACTGGACGTAATCGCTTGCCATCGAGCCCTTCCCCCTTCAATTCAAGGCCGTAAATCACGATGCAGCGTCAGCTGCGAGCCATGCCTGCACCGCCTCGAGCAGGCCGTCGGAGCCGTGAAAGTGGATCCAGCGTTCCTCGCCCTCCTCGTCTTGCACACCGCCAACATCGCCGTGCACCACGCGACATTGCCTATCGACCAGCAGGCGCAGTCTCAGAACGACATAGCGGTTGTCGCTGAGGCGCTCAACGACGGGAGGTCCGCCCATGTGTGGTGCCTCGGCACAGCCAGGCAGGTAGCGCCAGAATCCAGCCCCGCGATCAGATTCGGCTCAGGCAGCCACGCTGTTTGGCTGCCCGTGGCGT
>VBGG01000097.1 GCA_005883405.1 Chloroflexota bacterium
GGTCTCGACGCTGGTGTACTCGGGCGGCCAGGTGAACGTGCACACCACCGTCGTTGGCGGCCGTGTCGTGCTCGACGATCGGCGCATCGTCGGGCTGGACGAGAACACGATTCTGCGCGAGGCGCAGTCTTTGGCCGAGCAGTTGTCGGAGATCGCGGGCACCCGGGCACGGCTCGACGGACGCTGGAGCCGCCGCCGCACGCCCGCCGCCGTGGGGACGTGAGCTGATGCTGAAGCCTGAGTGGACGAATCCACCCGACGTGTACACGCCACAGGCGCACTACTCGCAGGTGGCGCGGGCTGGCAACACGCTGTACATCTCGGGACAGCTCGGGCTCGACCTCGACGGTGAGCTGGTCGGTCCTGGCGACGCACGAGCGCAGGCCCGCCGCGCCTGGCGCAACGTGGTGGCCATCCTTGAGCATTACGGCGCCACGCCGCGCCAGCTGGTAAAAACGACAACGTTCATCACCCATCCGGCCTATCGACCGCTCGTCGCCGAAGCGCGCGACGAGGTCTTCACCGAGCCGCCGTTCCCGCCCAGCACGCTGGTGGTGGTGCAGAGTCTGGCAGAGCCGCGGTTCCTGGTCGAGATCGAGGCGATCGCGGTTCTTGACTGACCTCATCGGCGGGCTGATCGACGTTGTCGGCGAACGGCACGTGCTCGTCGAGCCGGCTGCGCAGCAGCGTTTCTTACGGGATTTCTCGTGGTACTCGCCGGTGCTGGCCGACGCGTTCGTCGATACGCGCATCGACGCGGTGGTCCAACCAGCGACGCTGGCCGAGCTCGCCGAGCTCGTGGCGCTCGGTGTTCGCCACCGGGCGCCGATGACCGTCCGTGGCGCAGGCACCGGGAATTACGGCCAGTCCGTTCCGCTCTACGGCGGCATCCTCATCGACATGCGGCGCCTCAACCGCATCGTGTCTCTGGGCGAGGTTTCCGTCGAAGTCGAGGCGGGCGCGGTATGGGAGGACGTCGAAGTCGCCGCGCGCAGCGTCGGGCGTGAGCTGCGCATCATGCCGACCACCTACCACGTGGCCACCGTGGCCGGCTTCCTGGCCGGCGGGTCAGGCGGCCTGGGCGCGGTTACCTACGGCCGCACGTGGGACAACCACAATTTCGCATCGGTCGAGCTGCTGAGCGCCGAGGATCCGCCGCGCACACTGCGGCTGGAAGGCGACGACCTGCGCTTCGTCCTCCACACCTACGGCACGGTTGGCATCGTCACTCGCTTGCGGCTGCCGCTGGTGGCCGCGCACAGCTGGCAGGGCTGGTACGCCACGTTCGAAAGCTTCGACGCGTGCTACGAGCTTGGCTGGGAGCTGAGCGACGACGAGGCGGTGCTCAAACGCCTGGTTTCCGTCCACGAAGCGCCGATTCCAAGCATGTTCGAGCCGGTGAAGCGCCTCTTCACGCCAGACCAATCCGCCGCGCTGCTGATGTTGGACGAGGGCAGTGTCGAGCGCGCCCGCGCCGCGGTCGGACGCTTCGGGGGTGTACTTCGTCCGTGGCCGAACAAGCCGCTCATTACCGAGTTTCCGTTCGCGCACACGGTGTTGTGGACGAAGAAGCACGACCCGGCCTCGACGTGGCTGCAGACGCGCTTCAAGAACGATCGCCAGGTCGCGCTCGAGCAGGTACATCAGCTTCAGGCTCGGTTCGGACGCAGGGTCGTGAACCACATCGAGTTCGTGCGCACGCCCGACGGTCTCAATCCCTCCGGGCTGCCGGCGTTGTTCACGTCCGATCCGCGCGAGATCGACGCCGTGATCGCCTTCTGTGAGCAGATCGGCGTCCAGGTGGCCAATCCGCACAGCTACGTGGTCAAGGAGGGCGGCATGGTCAAGGACATCGCCGCCGTGGTGGCGTTCAAAGCGCGCACCGACCCGTTCGGCCTGCTCAACCCGGGCAAGCTCGACGGCACCTTTTACGCGGGCGCGGTCAACCGCTAACGCCCACTTAGTTACCGCTTCCCGTACGTTTCGGCTTCTATACACGCTGAATGTCATCCTGAGCCTGCGAAGGATCCGCGACTCCGACGCCGGACACCAGAAGCTGGATAGATCCTTCGTCGCCTGCCCTGCGCGAAGCGAGCCTGCGAGCGCTACTTAGCCGGGCCGGGCACACGCCGTGCTACGTCGAGCAGGCAACGCCTATGCGCTCTCTGGTGGTCGCAGCCGCCGCTTTGTGCATTGCGGCTGCGCTCGCTAGCTGCGCGCCCCCACGCATCGAGGCGCCAGATGCCGTCCCTGGACAGCCGACGGCCGAGAGCGCGACTGCGGCGGCGAGCGCGACGCCCGCGCCGCGGCATCAGCCTCGACCGCCGGTCGGCCACCCGCGGCGGCCAGCGCGCACACCCAGGCCGATGCCAACCTATGGCCCGGCGCCGCGCACGGTTGCGTCCCTCGATGGCCTGCTCGACGGAATCTTGCCGGATCCCGACGGTGACTACGCCGTCGTCATGGAGGACCTCAAGAGCGGCGCGCGTGTGGCGGTCAATGAGAGCCAGGTCTTCCCGTCGGCAAGTCTGTACAAGCTCGGCGTGGCGTGGATGGTCCTGCGTCAGGTCGATGCAGGGACGCTTCACCTGGATGGGCCGCTGGATATCGCCGAGCCCGATACGATCGAGCCAGAACCGGACGGAGGCGTCGCGGCGGGCGACCGGCCGACGGTGCGTGAAGCGCTCGCTGACATGCTGACGATCAGCAGCAACGCCGCGGCACACGCGTTTCTGCGCACGCTGGGCCGCGTGGACTTCAACCGCGAGATGCAGCGGATCGGCCTCAGCCAGACGCGCATTCCCGAGGACGTTGATGCGGATGGATCAGATGGCGACGCGCAAGCGGTCACGTCGGCGGCGGACATCGCGCGTCTTCTGCGCCTTATGGCGACTTCTCAACAGTTGAGCGCTGCAGCCCGCGACGTGCTGTCGGAGTGCCTGGCCAGCGGCGCTCCACCCGACGCCCTCCGTGAGACCCTCCCGGCGGGCATCGACGTGCTCGAAAAGACCGGCAACCTGGACGACGCCAGCAACGTAGGCGCGCTGCTGCAGTCGGCGCGCGGCACGGTCATCCTCGTGGTCCTCGACCACGGCGTCGACCCCGGCGACGCCCGCGGCGTGATCGCCCAGGCCGGCCACGTGGCCTACAAGAGCCTGCTGCAGGAACCCTCAGCCGAGGCTCACCGGTAGCGTCGCGTGAACCAGTCTGGGGCGCGGGCACCGCATGCCGAGATCGACCGCCAGCAGGCCGGGTTCCCGCGTAGGAACGCCTACCAGTTGGGGGTGACGTCAGACGGCGGGGGCGGAAGGGGGACCTCGGGCGGGTGAATCACGTAGACGGTTCCCGCCGAGCCGCGCAGCCAGACGCGCTCGAACTGGGCGCGATCGTAGACGCGTCTGACCGTGGCGTCGGTCCAGGCGGCGGGGTCGTTGACGATCGGGTTGCCCGCGGCATCGAAGCCGATCACGACCACCAGGTGCCCGTTTGTCCCACCTGAGAACAGAAACCCGTCCAACTCGCCAGGCCGGCTGGCGATCGATGCGACCAGCGGAATGCCGGCACGTACCAGCTGCTCCGCTTCGGCCAGCGAGCGCAGCTGGGTCACGAACGCGTCCAGGCCGTAGCGCGCAGCATAGGCGGCATTGAACGGCCAGTTGCCGGTGCCTCTGGAGGTCGGGCTGCACCAGGCCTCGCCTCCGCCGCCCCACTGCGGGTACTGGCGGGCGTGGATCTCCTGCGAAAGGCTCGGCACGGTCAGCTCTACCGGCTCGGAGCTTTGTGGCGCCGATGTGCCAAGTGCCGCGGAGTACGCGAAGTCGGAGGCTTCGGCGCCCAGCATTCTGAGGGCCGGTGATGGATCGTTGGCTGAGGCACGCTCGAGGCCTGCGCGCAGCGTGTAGCTGACGAACGGCTCGGCTCGGGCGTACAGCGTGTCTGTGTCCACACGGCCCAGCGCATCGGCCTGGCCGTTGACGGAGGTCCGTTGGAGGGCGCGATCGTCGGCGGCCCAGATGCCCAGGGTGTACCAGTCGCTCGCTTCGCCGGCGGCCGTCGTCACCTGGGCTTCGATGCGCAGTCGTCCGTCGGACGGGGTGTCGGCGTTCCATGAGGCCACGAGACGGGTGAAGCCGAACCCGGGCTGGACGCTCGTCGCAGTCCACGTCCCGCTCGTCTGGCCTGGCGCCAGGACCAGGCGGTCGCCGTCTAAGGCGGTTCCGGCCGCGATGCCCGCCGCGAAAGCGTCGTTGGAGCTCAACCGGGTGAACTGAATCGGCGCAGGCGGGCCAGCGGTCGACGCGACGACCGCCGCCTCCGACGCGGGCGACAGCAGAAGCGACAGCAGCACAAGGACGGCGACCGCCCGCCCCTGGCGCCGGAACGCGTGGCCGCACGCGTCGCTGAGAGTCCATGAGCCAACCGGCAAGGTCGCGGCGTGGAGCGCTGGCCAGAGCATGCGACGGAGAGTCTACGAAAGCGGAAGCCCGAGGAAGTACCAGCGTGATGGACAGCCGCGCGTCGAGGTGGTGGCTATCGCCCAACAGCTATCGGCCAGGCCCCACGCCGGCGGACGCGCTGACGTTGGGTTCAGCGCGTCCAACTCGATCTCGGCGCGTCGTAGCTCCGCCATGGCGCGCTCGGCGTACTCTCGGCTGTCAACTGGCCGCAATCGTGCGGCCATGTCGCGGCCGACCCAGCGCAGTGTCCATGGCTCACGGCCCACGGCGCGGCCGACGGCTGACTCGGGGAGCGCGGGGACGAAGCCGTACTCGGCGGCATGGCCGAGCAGCCAACTGCCGACAGGGGTGGCGGAGTCGTCGGGCGTCGTCGGAGCGCCTGCCTCGGCGTCGCTCACCGCGAGCGCGGTGCCCAGCCAGACCTGCCGCGCCTGAGCCGTGGCCACTTCGCTCGCGGACACGGGCCGATCGGCTACCCGAGCTGGCTGCTCGATCGGGCACGGCAGGATCCACTCGGTGGGCACGGCGTGCGTCGCCTCGGCGTCTTCTGGCTGACGAAAGCCGGAGCGCACCCAGAACGGCGTGCCGGCGGTGGCGGCCGCGTGCTGCAGCGCCAACAGATCTTCAATCAACTCGGGCCGCGCGCGCATCGGTTCCGCGAGATCGGCCACGGCCTGAACCTGCTGGGGGAGTGCCGCGGTCTCGGTGCGCGGGTCGCCCAGCAGCGGCAGACGCCCCTGCGCGTCGGGCATTCGGAAGACCTGCTGCGCGAGTCGCGGTGCGAGGCCCATGTACTCCGGGATCGCGCCCTGCTCGAGGGCCGCGTACACGCTACGCGAGATGTCGACGATCGCCGCCCTGGCCTCGGACTCGCTCGGCGCGTCGTCCACCATCGCCACCAGGACGTACTTCCCAGACGGCGCGAACACGATCCCGGCGTCGTGTCGAAGGCCCGGTAATTCGCCCGTCTTGTGTGCCACGCGTACGTTCAGCGGCAGTGGCGCCGGCAGGCGATCGTTGTGCTGCTGGGCCCCGAGCAGATCGAGCATGCGCTGGCTTGCGGCCACGTTCACGGCCTCACCGCGGGCAACCGACGCCAGCAGATGAGCGACGTCGCCGGGCGACGTGAACGCGCCGTTGTCGTTGATCTCACTGTGGTTCAGGGCAAGTGCGCGCATCCGCGAGGTAATGGTGGACATGCCGAGACGGCGCAGGAGCAGATCGGCGGCCGAGTTGCCGCTCATCTCGACCATCGTCTGGAGGGCGCAATCCACGCTGGTGCGCGTGCCAACCTGAAGTGCCGCTCATCTCGACCATCGTCTGGAGGGCGCAATCCACGCTGGTGCGCGTGCCAACCTGAAGATCGGCATACGGGTCGTTGGCGGCCATTGCCGACGTCACGGCCAGCGTCTCGCTCGGGTCGAGCGTGCCTGCCTCGATCGCCGCCTCGGCCGCGTCGAGCACGAACAGCTTGTAAAGGCTCGCCGAAGTGAAGCGCCTATCGGCGTTGAAGCTGAAGGCTTGGCCCGAGTCGATTCTCGTGACCACCACGCCGATGGTGCCCTGATGCCGCCCCACCGCCGATTCCACCGCGTCCTGCAGCGACACCCTTGCCAACGGCCCGGGGCTGCTCGCGGTGTTGGCGGGGCTGCTCGGCGGCGTCGGTGGGCTGCTCGCGGTGTTGGCGGGGCTGCTCGGCGGCGTGGGAGCGATGCCTGCGGTGTTGGCGGGGGGCATGGCCGTCGGGGCAGGAGCGGTCGTTGGACGCGCGGCGGCCGTACTGGCCTGCGTGGCGGTGGGCGTGGCGGCGGCGGGGGTCGGCACGGCGTTTGCCAGCGGGATGGGGGCTGGCGCGGCGCAGCCCGCGACGAGAGCCACCGCAGCCACGAGAGCAATGCTCCGACGCCGAACAGGGAAACGCACTGAAGCGCCAGACTATAGCCAGGCCACACCAGGGCTCGAAAGAAGCTCGTCTCTGGTGCGGGGCCGCGTCGTGCAGGTGCAAGCGAGGTGAGTGTTGGGATGAATCGGCGCGGGGTGCTGTGGCTAGTCGCGGGCGGGGCCGCGTCGCTGCTTGGCGGCTGCCTGGCGGCGCCCGGGGCGGGGCCGCCAACGAACGCGCCGGCTTCGGGCGCGCCCACCCCACCGCCTGCGGGCGCGCCGACGGCACCGACGACGGCCCCCGCGGCAGCGCCGACGACGGCCTTTGCATCCACGGCCGCGACGACCATGACCGCGCCGGCAACGGCC
>VBGG01000096.1 GCA_005883405.1 Chloroflexota bacterium
CTGACACAGCTCCGGTCCCTTTCCAGCGTCGATGCCGAGTACCGCTTCGGCCGCCCGAAGGTGTATCTCGCGCCCCACGAGCTGGCGCGGCTCACGATTGTGCGCTCGAAGCTCGGCGACACCCGGGCCGAGCGGGTCGCGCAAGCGGCCGGCAACACACACACGCCGGATCGCGTGAATTGAAACTCAATCAGGACAGGATCTGTCCTGATCGACAGCTACGCTGATGGTGTTCACAGCCCCAGCGGGCGCTCGTCACTGACGTCCACGGGCTCGCACATTCACACAGTTTGAGGAGAACCATGCGCAAGAGACAGGCAAGCGTTGTCTTCGTTCTGATCACCCTCTTCATCGACATCCTGGGCATGGGCCTGGTCATTCCGATCCTGCCCCGTCTGGTTCAGAGCCTGCTCGGAGGCGCGATCGCCGAATCATCGTTTGTCTTCGGGCTGCTTGTGTCGATCTACGCGGTCATGCAGTTCTTCTGCGCGCCTGTGCTCGGTGCGCTGTCCGACCGCTTCGGCCGACGACCGGTGATCCTGATGGCGCTGGCTGGCCTCGGCTTCGACTACATCTTGCTCAGCGTGGCGCCGGACATCTGGTGGCTCGTGCTGGGACGTATCGTGGCCGGCGCGTTCGGTGCAACCTTCACGCCAGTCGGTGCGTACATCGCCGACGTCAGTCCACCTGAGAAGCGCGCGGCCAATTTCGGCCTGATCGGCGTCGCCTTCGGCCTCGGGTTCATCGCTGGCCCCGCGCTGGGAGGTTTGCTCGGTCAGAGCAACCTGCGGCTACCGTTCCTGGTGTGCGCCGGGCTGACCTTCTGCAATTTCCTGTTCGGCCTGCTGGTGATGCCGGAGTCGCTGCGTCCTGAGAACCGCCGCGCCATCGATTGGAAGCAGACGAATCCGGTCGGTGCCCTGCGCGCGGTGTGGCGCTACCGGGGCGTCGCCGCGATGATTCCCGTGTTTGTCGCCGCGCAGCTGGCGCAGCAGGGACTCCAAAGCGTCTGGGTGCCGTACACCACGTACCGCTATGGCTGGAGTGTCACCGACGTCGGTCTGTCGCTGGCGATCGTCGGATTGCTGTTCGCGGTTGCCCAGGGCGCACTGGTACGACCGATGGTCGCGAGACTCGGCGAGCTGCGCACGTTGATCAGCGCGCTGGTGGTCGCGGTGCTCGGAATGCTGCTGTTCGGACTGGCGAGTCAGGGCTGGATGATGTACGCGGTGACCGCGCTGTACTGCCTCGGCCTCGGCCTGCTCAATCCGCCAGTTCAGGGTCTGATGTCGCGGTCCGTGCCGGCCAACGAGCAAGGGCTGCTGCAGGGTGCAACCACCAGTGTCATGACGGGTACCGCGATCATCGGTCCTCCCGTTGCAAACGGACTGTTTGCGCTGTTCATCAGTCCGCAGGCTCGGGTGACGTTGCCAGGTGCGCCGTTCTTCCTCGGCAGCTTGCTCTGTCTGGCAGCGCTCTGGCTGGCTCGGCGCGAGACTTCGCAAGTCAGCACCTACGCGCCACACGGCGCCGAGCTTTCCGCCGAGGCGGCGTGACGCGTCGCTAATAGCATCGATGTCGGCGCCCCAGCCGGGGGCGGTTGGCAGCTCGATGTGGCCGTCTTTGATGATCGGCGGTGTCGTCACCAGCTCCTTCTTCCAGGGCACGTCGTCGATATCGATCTCCATGATCTGGACGTTCGGCAACACCGCGCACAGATGGACCGCCTGGAGGTCCGCCAGGTGGCTGTAGTAGTTGTGCGGTGCGATGGTCAGCTCGTAAGCATCGGCCAGCTGGCCAATGATGTAGGCCTGGGCAAAACCATTCCACGGGACGTCGATGATGGCGGTGTCAACGGCGTGCAGCTCGAGCACCGGCCGGTACTGGCGCGTGCTGACCAGGCTTTCGCACGAAGCCAGCCGCTGCGGAATCGACTCTTTGATCTGGAGGAGCGCCCGCGGGTCCCAGGTGTCGTACTCGATCCATTGCATGTTGAAGCGCTCCAGCAAGCGTCCGATCTCGACGACTCCGGCCGGGCGGAAGTTGTAGTTCAGATCCAGCGCGATCTGGACCTTCGGCCCGACGCCCTGGCTGAAGGCGCTGATGAGGGCTTCGATCTGATCGAGCACTTCGGTTGTCACGACGCCGTCGGTGGTGTTCGGTCCGCGACCGAATCCGGGGAAATAGGTCCGCGCGGGGTCACCAGGAACGACGATGTTCGTCTTCAGCGCGGTGAATCCGCGCTCCACGACCTCCTGGGCCAGGGCGACGATGTCGTCATAGGTCCGCAGCGGTGGCAGACCGAGTTTCTCACTATGTCGCGCCCGAGTCGTGCCGCAATGCGACCAGTACAGTCGCACACGATCGCGCATCGGTCCGCCGAAGAGCTCGTAGACCGGTACCCCGAGGGCTTTGGCTTTGACGTCCCACAATGCCAGCTCGCTCCCCGCGATCGCTTTGTGCGACGTACCGCCCAGGTTCTGTCGGAACACACGCAGCATGTCCCAGTACAGACGCTCGGTGGCGCGCGGGTCCTCGCCGACGAGCAGATCCTCGAGGTCCCGCACGCTGCCGGCCACGCCATACGGATTGCGGCTGTCGCTGCATTCGCCCCAGCCGACGATGCCCGCGTCAGTTTCGACTTTGACGAACGTCCAGGGCCGCCATCCGGCATCACAGTGGAACGCCTGCACGCGACTGATTCGCATGCCTGCACTCTACCGGCCCGGCCCCGGAGCCCTGCCAGCACGTGTTAGCGAATCGACGCGTAGCGCGAGATACTGAATCACCATGATCACTCCCAGCGATGCCGCTCACAAGCCCGCCCGCGAGATCGCTGATCCCAAGGAGCTGCTGCTTGGCTACCTCGACTACTACCGATCGGTGATCACTCGAAAGATCGAAGGTCTCGCGGGATCCGACTTTAGCAGGAGTCGGGTGCCGTCTGGCTGGACGCCCCTGGAACTCGTCAAACACCTCACATACATGGAGCAGCGCTGGCTGCGTTGGGGCTTCATGGCCGAGCAGATCCAGTCACCGCATGGCGACGAGGACGAGGCAGGACGGTGGCATGTCGCTCCGGAGGAGACGGCCGCCGAGCTGATCGGCGCTCTCCACGCGGTCGGCGAACGGACCCGAAGGATCGTCAGCCAAGCTGAGCTGACCGATATCGCCGCGCCGGGCGGCCGCTTTTCCGAAGGTGATTCCGGGCCGCGGCCGACGCTCGGATGGATTCTTATGTACGTGCTCCAGGAGTACGCCCGCCACGCTGGCCACCTCGATATCGCCCGGGAACTCATCGACCATGCCACCGGCGAGTAGCATCCCTGCCACAGCAGGCCCACTGACGCGCCGATCAAGGCCACGACGGCCAACCTTGTAGATCCAGACAGCTGCTGGCCCACGTCAACCGGCGACGCTGACCGTCAGGCTCGATCCCCCAGGACCAGGCGATACCGCACTTCCCGTAGTTGAACGCCTTGCGTGTCCTCCGTCTTCGTCGCGCCGTCGGGCGTCCAACCGGCGGCTTCGTAGAACTTTCTGCCGCGAATGTTGCGGTCGAGCACCCAGAGCGTCGCCTGCTGATAACCGCGCTGCCGCAGGTCATCCACGGCGTGCGCGAACAGCATCCGACCGATTCCCGTACCAACCACATCTGGCTCCAGGTAGATAGCGCCCACTTCGCCTGTCATCGGGGCAGCGTCGGTGTCACGACTTGGAGCAGTGATCGCAAACCCAACCACACGTCCTGCCTGTTCGGCCATCCAGGTGCGCTGCTCGGCTGGTTCGTCCGCGAGGTTTGCTCGACGGCCCTCGATCCGCCTGTCGAGCGTCTCCGACAAGCGGCTAAGGAATTCGTGAGGAAGGAGTCCTCGATACGCCCATCGCCAGCCCCTGACGTGCAATTCGGCGATGACCTGCGCATCTGAAGGAACGGCTCGCCTGATGGCCACCGATTCGGGCACGCCGTGGACGTTGGCTCAGCGCGGTTCGGTGACCACGTCCAGCAGATAGGGCTCGCCGAGGCTATGCCGAATCCTCTGGCCAGCGTCGCGAAGTCGACGGCAGGAGCTTCGGGTCGCGTGCCGATGCCAGCTCGCTCGGCAGGTCGGCCGCGGTGCTCGGCCATGCGCAGTCCGTGCTCCTCGGAGTTGTAGTAGCTGTGATTGTTCAGCATGACCGTGAGCAGCGGTAGCCGTTCGTGCGCCGCGGTGTACAGCGCGCTGCTGCAGTAGAGCAGGTCGCCATCTGGCTGCAGATTGACCGCGATGCGGCCACTGCCTTTGTGGGCCAGTCCGACGCCCAGGCTGGCGCCGATGCCGTAGCCAACCCCGGCGCCGCCGGACGTGCCGGTGTACTGGTATGAGTGCTCGATCCGCCACAGCCGTCTTGCCCATCCGCGCAGCTCGCTGTTCGAGAGCACCCAATCGTGGCCATCGAGCGCGTCGCCGAGCGCAACGCCGAGATAGCCGAGTGGAACGGCGCCGTCGGTGTTTGTGCCGAGCGACCGCGCCCGGTTCGCCCACTCGGTACGGAGTTGGCTGCCCTCGGCGGCGATGGCC
>VBGG01000541.1 GCA_005883405.1 Chloroflexota bacterium
ATGCCGATTGCCAATTGCATACCCACCACTCCACCTTCATAAGCGCTATTTATGGCTGGTATCTAATTCTGTCATAAAGATACTCCCCTCGCCTGCCGTGTGGCCAATTTTCCTACTCGGGAGCCGCTCCCGCTGGGGCCCGTGATCCTGTCGTGTGCCTGGCACGCCCGCGGACGCCCGACGCCAACGAATTGACGCGCTGCTCCCGCGGCCGCCGAACGGTATGGCAAGTCAGCTTTTCGGGCGCGGCACTAGGCCGCCGTCGCCTCGCGGCTCGCGGCCAACCGAGCGCACACGAGCCCCACGGAGGTTCCTCCCAGGGCGAACGTCGTCGGCACCTCGTGCGCCGGCCGGCGGAGCGTCGTCCCTCGCCAGGCGGGGTCGCCGCTGGGGTATCCCTTGGAACCGTGGAGTTCCTCTACGGACGCAACTCAGTCCTCGAGGCGCTAGGCGCGAGCCGACGTATAGACAAGGTGTTGGTCGCCACGGGAACCCACGGCCTGGAGCCGCTCGTGAACCTGGCGCGGAGCCGCCACGTCGCGGTCGAGCTGGTTGATCGCCAGCGGGTCGACCAGCTCGCCGGCTCGCATCATCACCAGGGTGTGGTCGCCCAGGCCGAACCGTTCCAGTACACCCACCTCGACGACCTGCTCACGAGCCAGGCCGAGCCCCCGTTTCTGCTCGGCCTCGACAGCCTCCAGGACCCGCAGAACTTCGGCACACTGCTGCGCACCGCGCTGGCCGTCGGCGTCCAGGGCGTTATCTTGCCCGTCCATCGTGCCGTGAGCGTCACCCCCGCCGTTTCGAATGCGTCCGCGGGTGCCGTCGAACATCTGCGCGTCGCGCGAGTCACCAACCTGGCCCGCGCGCTAGGCCAGCTCAAGGAGCGCGGCGTCTGGGTCTTTGGGCTGGCCGTCGAGGCCGATCAGCCCTACTGGCAGGCTGATCTCAGCGGGCCGCTGGCGCTGATGGTGGGCTCGGAAGGCAGTGGCCTGAGCCGCCTGGTGCGCGAGGCGTGCGACGTAGTCGTGCAGATCCCGATGGCGGCCGGCAGCATCGCTTCGCTGAACGCCTCAGTCGCCGGCTCACTGGCGCTCTACGAAGCCTTCCGCCAACGCACCACACCGCGCGGTAAGCTGAGCCGCCCGACATGAAGATCACCAGAATCGAGACGTTCCCCGTCTTCAACGGCGCCCGCAACAACCTGTTCGTCACCGTCGATACCGATGAGGGCATCTCGGGCGTGGGCGAATCCGGCCTCAGCAACCGCGAGTTGGCGGTCATCGGCGCGGTCGAACACTTCAAGCCGCTGCTGATCGGCCAGGATGCCACGCGCATCGAGCACATCTGGCAGACGCTCTTCCGCGGCGGGTTCTTTCCCGCCAACCGGGTGCTGTGCAGCGCGATCTCGGCCATCGACATCGCGCTCTGGGACATTCAAGGCAAAGCGCTCGGCGTCCCCGTGTATCGGCTGCTGGGCGGTCTGGCGCGTGACAAGGTCGTCTGCTATCCGCACACGCAGGTCGCGGGCGAGTCCGACGACGTCGACGGCCTGGTCGAGAATTGCCGGAAGGCCGTCGCCGAGGGTTGGCGGTTCGTCCGCTGGGGCCTGCCGCAACACGGCGACGTCCTGGAGCCGCCCCAGGCCATCCGCACCGCGCTGAAGCAGCTCGAGGCCGTGCGTGAGGCGCTGGGCGACGAGATCGAGATCTGCCTCGACATCCACACCCGCCTGGATCTGTCCGACGCGGTGCGGCTGTGTCGAGCCAGCGAGCCGTTGCGGCCGTTCTTCATGGAAGATCCGCTGCGGGCCGAGAACCCGCACCTGTACCGCCGCCTGCGGCAGCAAACGGCGGTGCCGCTCGCGGCTGGCGAGCAGTTCGCCAGCAAATGGGAGTTCCGCGAGCTGATCGAGGACGATCTGATCGACTACTGTCGGGTGGACCTGTGCATCGTGGGCGGGTTGACCGAGGCGCGGAAGATCGCCGGCTGGTGCGAGACCCACGCGATCAAGCTGGCCACGCACAATCCGCTCGGGCCGGTGTCGACCGCCGCGTGCTTGCAGCTCAACCTGGCCTGCAGCAACGTCGGCGTGCAGGAACAGCCGCGGCGGCCTGGCACGTCGCTCACGGACGTCGTTCCGGTTCAGGTCGACTGGCAGGATGGCTACCTGCTGCCGCCGACGCGGCCCGGGTTGGGCGTTGAGTTTGACCGCGAGGCCGCGCGCCGCTCACCGTTCCAGATGACCGAAGGTCCGCACCTGCGGCGGCTCGACGGTGCGCTGACGAACTGGTGATTGTCGCGCTCAATCCACGGTGGGATAAACGTCTCGGCGGCGGAGCCTGGGGTTTGCAACCCGCTTAGCAGGCGGGCGCACTAGACCACTATGCGACCCCCCCAAGCCGGGGAATACCAGCACGGAGTATAGCGAAACCAGCGGCCGACCTCCCCCGGCCGTGCGCGTCAGTGCGCCTGACTGTTGATCCGATCGACGATGTACGTCAGCATGCTCGCCACGCCGCCTGGCGAGTACACCTGGTCCACGCTGAGCCCGCTCGTCCGCTGCTCGTCGATGGTCAAAATCACGTTCCGCGCTCGACCCAGCAGGAAGACCTCGGTCCCGTTCGGCTTCGCCCAGCCAGCTACGGCGTCCCCGATCTGCGAGATCCGAAACTGCACCATGTTCGGATCTGGCGGTCCCAGTTGTTCCCAGATGGCCGCGGCGCTGGGCGCGCTGAGGAGCACCCACGCGCCCGATCGAACCACGATTCGCCCGCTGCCATCGGGTGCATCCGTATGCCACAAGATCGAGTACGCGCCCTGGCTCAGCTGGCTCTTGTCTTCGGAGTCCAGCGTCCAGCCGCCTCCCAGGAACGCCGACGGCAGCACCGCGCCGCGCGGATCGGCGCGGTACGCCGGCGTGGGCGTCGGCGGCACAACCTTTTCCGCGGGCAGCGCCAGGAACGCGTAGACGGTATCGGAGCCGACCGCAAACCCGGTCGGAATCGACGCGAACGTGACGACGAACGTCGGGATGCCGATGAGCCTGCCGCGCAGATTGACGACCGCGCCGCCTGAATTGCCAGGCAGCACCTTGGCGTTCGTCTGCAAGAGCGCCCGGTTGTTGTGCCCGTGGCCGATACCCGAAATCTCGCCCTGGCTCAGCGTGGCCGAAACGGAGTTGTCCGCGTCTCTGGTGACGTAACCGAGCACGAGCACGGGATCGCCTTCATGCTGTGCTCCGAGATCTTCCATATCGAGCGTGGGAATGTCCAGATCGGTCTGCAGCAGCGCCAGGTCCGCGCCAGCATCCATCCGGCTCACCCTTGCTGTCCCCTGGCGGTGGTCCGCCGTCATGATCTGAATCGATGTGGCGTCCAGGACGACGTGCGCAGCGGTCAGGATGCCACCGGTGAGCGCCACTCCCGAACCCTGGCCTGCTTCGGTCTCGACGGCGACGACAGACTGCGCGGCGCGAGCTCCGAGGTCCGCGGGTGTGACCGCCGCGGGAGTGGCTGTCGGCGTTGGCGCGACCAAGACCACCGCGGGTGTGTTCGTCGGCGCGGGCGACTCTTCTTCCTGAAGCGGCGCCTGATCGCCAGGCGGCGTGTCATCCTCCTGCGCGAGCGCCGGCGCACACAGCGCGAGCACCAGCACCAGCCAGAACAGCCGCGTGAACTGCTTCACCTCCAACTCCTCCACCATTAAGGATATCGTGGCTTGCGGTCCGATGCCTTCCGTGCGTACCCCTTCCCTCGAAATTGACTACCTCGCCGCCGGCGCGCGCGAGGGCCCTCCGGTCGTGCTGCTGCATGGCTTCCCGTACGACCCGCACGCGTACGACCAGGTCCTTCCGCCGCTGGTCAGCGCGGGCTGCTACGTGGTGGTCCCGTTCCTGCGCGGCTACGGCCCCACGCGGTTTCTGTCAGCCGAGACGCCCCGCTCAGGTCAGCAGGCCGCGCTGGGCAAGGACCTGCTCGACTTCCTTGATGCCGTTGGTCTCTCTGACGCGATCCTTGTCGGTTTTGATTGGGGCGCTCGAGCCGCCTGCGTCGTGGCCGCGCTGTGGCCGGAACGCGTGCGCGGGCTGGTGACGTGTGGCGGCTACAACATTCAGAACATCGCCGCCGCGGTGCAGCCTGCCGTGCCGGAGCACGAGCACCGCCTGTGGTACCAGTACTACTTCCATACCGAACGCGGGCGCGCTGGGCTCACCGCCTATCGCCACGAGCTGGGTCGGCTGCTCTGGCGCATGTGGTCGCCGACCTGGCGCTTTGCTGATGACCAGTACGCTCGCACCGCCGCGTCCTTCGACAACGCAGATTTCGTCGACGTGGTGATCCACTCGTACCGCCATCGCTTCGGCTACGTCGGCGGCGATCCCGCCTTCGACGCGCTCGAAGCCAAGCTCGCCGCGCAGCCGCCGATCGGTGTGCCGACCATTGCCCTCTACGGTGCCGCCGACGGTGTCACGCCGCTCCCTCCTCCGAACCACGGCGCCGAGCACTTCGGCGGCGCATACCAGCGCCACGATCTGCCGGGCGTTGGTCACAACCCACCCCAGGAGAACCCGACCGCGGTGGTGGACGCCGTGCTGCACCTGCTCCGCGGCGACGCGCTACGGACCGGCTGACAGTGTTGTCTCGGCCTGAGCCGTCACGTAGTTCGCGCCGCCGACCCAGACGTTGAGCGAGACTGGCGCGCCTGGTGGCATCCAGTGCGTTGGCCAACGCTGGGCCCAGGCATCGCCCGTTCCGCCCCCGACCGGGCCCTCCATGTACTCGCCGCTGGTGCGCGATGAGTCGCACTGAAAGCGGCCCCGCGGGCGGCCCACCGCTCGGGTCTCTGGCCTGCAGGCACCACTGGCGCTGATCCGCACGCAGTTCGAGGTGGAGCTGTTCCGCGGGTGTGGCGGGCATCAGCAGCAATGGAACGTCGGCCATGACCCTGGGCTGGCGCGGCGGAGCCCACGCTTTGGCGCAGGCGCCTCA
This sequence comes from Chloroflexota bacterium, assembly GCA_005883405.1. Lineage (GTDB taxonomy): Bacteria > Chloroflexota > UBA6077 > UBA6077 > CF-72 > CF-72. The sequence goes on from VBGG01000541.1 coordinate 4,992, forward strand.
GTGGGTCACCGCGGGTGCCGACACTCGTTCTGTATGGCGGAAGGGGTGGGATTCGAACCCACGAGGGCCTTGCGAGCCCTAGCAATTTTCAAGATTGCCGCAATCGCCCAACTCTGCCACCCTTCCGGGCCTCATCATTTTACTCGTAGAGGCGTAGGAAATCCTTCCCGTACTTTCGGACGACGTAGGCAAAGGCGCTTTGATAGCGTCTCCCGATCGAAGACGAGCAGTGGGTGTGGAAAAGCCGCGAACTGGCTCGACGCGCCAGACTTCGCCGGTTTCGTCGCCGACCAGCACGGCGCCGGGTCGCGAGGGGTCGGCGGTGACGGCGGTGGCCCGACTGGCTTACCGCCGACCGGCGGTCACTAGACCACCGGTCAATTCTCGAAGTCCTGGCTCTTGAGAATCTGGTAGCCGCTGGTCAAGCAGTCGCCTTCGGAACGCAGCGAGTTGACGGCGTAGTCGCGCGGGACCAGCACGTAGTTGAACTGCCAGATCGGACTGTAGCGGTCCATGCCCGGCACCGTGTCGTAGATGTTCAACTGGCCCGGCACCGGCTCGGGCCCACCGATGGACCGGCCGTCCGCGTCCAGCTCGACCGAGTACACGATCTGGTATTCCTGGGCAACCTTCACCTGCGCCGGGTCGACCGCCACCCGGCCAAGATCGATCGCAAACACAGTCTTGCCGTCGAACCACACGCGCTCCATCACCTGGCCGAAGGGATTGTTGAACGTGAGCGCTTCGATGCCGTCCGCGCGCCAGGCGCTCTGACGGCCTCGACTCACCTCGCCAGCGCTGACCGTCCAGTTCGGTCCCTCATTCTCTTCGACGGCCGCGCCACCGCCGACCTCGCGCGCCGACGCCAGCGGCACCGCCGCTTCGCGCGCCGTCCCAAGCGGCAGCCCGACCAGACTGCCAACCGTTAGCCGGGAGGGATTGTCTGTAGCCACGCGTTTCGCTCCGATGTCGCTAGACTACAGGACAATCGTGCCCGACTACCTGCAGCGGGGCCTGGCGCCACTCGGACCCGACGAGTGGGCGGCGATCGATCAGACGGTGGTCCGCACGGCACAGTCCGTCCTGGTCGGGCGCCGTTTCATCAGCCTGGTGGGGCCGTTCGGGCCCGGAGTTGAAGCGCTCCCCAACGACGTCCTGTCAGGCTCGGGTGGCGGCATGCTCGATCTCCTCGGCCATCAGGAGGGCGAAACACTCGCGATCGGCCGCCGAAGCTTTTTGCCGCTGCCGCTGCTCTACAAAGACTTCTGGGTCCACTGGCGCGACCTGGAGGCCAGCCGCCAGCTGGGCGTGCCGCTGGACGTTGGCAAGGCCGCCGCCGCCGCCGCGGCCACCGCTCAGGCCGAGGATCGGCTGATCTTCGACGGCGAGCCAGCGCTCAACCTGCCAGGCCTCCGCACCGCCGAGGGTCGCCAGACGCTACCGATGAGCAACTGGGGCACGATGGGCTCGGCGTTCGCCGATGTGGTCGAAGGCGTTCGAGTCCTGACTCAGGCCAGCTTCACCGGCCCGTACGCGCTGGCCGTCAGTCCGCGGCTGTACGCCGACCTGAATCGCATCTTCGACGCCAGCGGCGTGCTCGAGCTGGAGCAGGTCGAAAAGCTGGCGCGTCGCGGGGTGTATCCCACCGCGGTGCTGCCGGAGCCGACCGCGCTGCTCGTGGATAGCGGCGCCCAGAACATGGACCTCGCCGTCGGGCTCGACCTGTCGACGGCCTACGTTGAGAGCAGCAACCTCAATCATCTCTTTCGCGTGGTCGAGAGCCTGGTGCTGCGCATGCGCCGCCCAGGCGCCGTGTGCACGTTCGAGGCGCCCGCTCGGCCAGCCGCCCGCGGCCGCACCTGACAGAACAACCGCGTCGGCTCGCTCGTTAGACGGGGTGAAGCATGGAGGTTGCGATGTCTCTCAAACGAACTCGATGGCTCTTACCCTTCCTTTCTGCGTGTACGGCAGTCGCGCTCTTCGCGGGACCAATCGCCTGGGCCGACGACAATGAGCACGGCGATCGCGGCGGCGACCACGGAGACGGCGACGATCGTGTCACGGTGCAGGTCACCGCGCCCACACAGGCCGCGGTGGGTGAGAACGACGACGAGGACAACGCCGCCGTCACTCGCGCGAACGCGCTGGTCGCGGCGCTGAACAATCAGGTCGCGATGCTCGCCAGCCGCGAAGTAGAGGCCGAAGACGCGGACGAGGCGCCCCAGGTCGGCCCGGTGGCGAGCATCTCGCTGGCGTCGCTCGAATCGGGTCTGTCGACGGCCGACGCAGCCACGGTGACGGCCGCCGTCAACGCTAACACCAACGCCGTGCAGACCTTCCTTAACAACGGCACAGCCACGGCGAACGCGATCAAGGCGGCGCTCAGCGCGGCCGGCCTGCCGCAGACCAACGTTCTGGCCATCCTCGCCGGCGACGAGCGGCTGATCGCGATTACCGCCTGACGACGCTACTCGCCCTCGGAACGCGGCCGAGCACCTGGGGAATGCGTCGCTACCTTGCAGGCTGCATTCCGCGGGCGATCAGTCGCCAGAAGCTCGGCCGTGATCGGGTTCACCCGGTTCGGCAGAACTCCTGGCGAGCCGCTCCAGCTCCGCCCGGTGCTCTGCTGATAGCAGCTCCGGGCGGCGCTCGCGCGTTCGCTCCAGGGCTGCGCGTCGCCGCCACGCGGCGACCTGGCCGTGATGCCCCGAGAGCAGCACATCTGGCACACGCAAGCCGCGGAACTCGACCGGCCGCGTGTACTGTGGATATTCGAGCAGCCCCTCGATGGACGAGTGTGATTCGTCACGCCACGCCTCGCTACTGCTGAGTGCGCCAGGCAACAGGCGAATCACCGCGTCGATCACGACCATCGCGGCAATCTCGCCGCCCGTGAGCACGAAGTCGCCGATCGACAGCTCCTCGGCGCCGGTCGCGAGGCGGACGCGCTCGTCCACTCCCTCGTAGCGGCCGCAGATCAGCACCAGGTGCTCCTCTGTAGAGAGCTCGTGTGCCAGGCGCTGGTCGAAGCGCCGCCCGCTCGGCGACAGCTGGAGCAGCCGCGACGACGGCCGGCGGATGGACTCGACCGCCGCGACCAGCGGCTGCGGCCGCATGACCATGCCCGGCCCGCCACCGTATGGGTAGTCGTCCGTCGAACGGTGACGGTCGGTGGCAAAGTCCCGGATGTCGACCGCTCGCAGGCGGGCCAACCCAGTCGCGAGCGCGCGGCCGGTGATGCTGTCGCCGAGCGCGCCTGGAAACATGTGCGGGAAGATCGTGAGGACGTCGACCTCGAGGCTCACCCGCCCAGCCGCTCCAGTTCGGCGTCGTCGATCCCGAAGTGGTGCGCGACTTCGTGGATGACCGTCTTGCGGATTTCGCGGCGAATGGCTTCACGATTGCCACTGCCGACCTCTTCGATGATCGGTCGCCAGAACAGTGTGATCCGATCCGGAGTGGCCAGGTGGTAGCCGCTGGTGCGGTCGAGCTTGTTGATGCCTTCGTACAAGCCGAGCAGATCCTGCGACGCGTCGTAGCCCATCCGCTCGAGCCGCTCGGGCCTGGCCCGCTGCTCGACCACGATGGCGACGTTTTCGAGTCGCTCGTGGACATAAGCGGGTAAGTCGTCGAGCGCCTCGGCGACCAGCAATTCGAACGCCTTCAGCGAGGCGCGCGGGGCGATCCGCTCGCGTGCCTCGCGATAACGCGCCAGGCGCTGCGCCCGCAAAGTCACCGGCCGATCGGCAGCACGGCCAGAAGCATGCTCAGGGCCACCAGCAGGCCAATGATCACGTAGACCCACTGCAACCTGGTCATGAGCCGGACTATAGCGTTCGAACGCGCATCTCTATCGTTCTCGGGTCAGTCGGGCGCAGGATCCTGGGGAACCTTGGTCACCCGCACCTTGCGCACGCGACGGCCGGTCGTCGTCAGGACGGTAACGACCGCGCCGTCCACCCGGACCTCGTCGCCGACATTGGGCACTTTGCCTAACTCGTGGTACAGGAGGCCGCCGAGGGTGTCGAAGTCCTCGTCTTCGATCTCGAGGTCGAGCGTATCGTTGACGTCGCTAATGCTCACCCGCGCATAGAACAGCGCCTCACTCGGGCTCACCTCCTCGATCATGGCCTCCTCGACGTCGTACTCGTCCTGGATCTCGCCCACGATCTCCTCGATCAGGTCTTCAATGGTGATCAAGCCAGCCGTCCCGCCGTATTCGTCGACGACCACGGCGAGGTGCACGTGGCGTTGCTGCATCTCGTGCAGGAGCTCGTCCACCTTTTTCGTTTCGGGCACGAACGACGGTTCGCGGGCAAGCGGCTGGACAGGTGCCGACTGCAGTCCGTCGCGCAGAAACTTGAGCAGGTCCTTGGCGTAGATCACGCCCGTGATGTTGTCGATGCTGGCGTCAAAGATCGGGATGCGCGAGTGACCGCTTTCGACGATGCGGTCGAGCACGTCGCGCACGGTCGAGTTGTCCGGAGCGGCGACGATGTCGATGCGCTGCACCATGATCTCGCGTACGGGCTGCTCGCCGAGCTCGATGACGCTGGCGATCATCTCGCGTTCGCCCTCCTCCAGGTCGGTGTTCCCCTCGACAAGATGGCGCAGGCGATCCTCCGCGTCGGCTGGCGTGATTCCGTGCTGGACGCCCATCAGCCGCCGTACCAGCTCGTCGAGCGAGTTCAGCGGCAGCAGCACGAAGAAGAGGATTCGCACCATGAGCTCGACGGGGCGAACAAACGTCAGGGCAACGCGTTCGGGTCGCGCGACGGCGACGACGCGGCCGAGGAACTGGACGAGCAGCAGGATCAGCAGCTCGATCACGCCGAAGGCGATGGCTACCCACGGCGCGGTCGCCCACCACACGTCGAAGTCGAACCAGAAAGCGCTGCACGACGCAACGCACAGGGCAATGGTGTAGATGACCAGGATGGTCGAGAGCGTGCTGGTCGGCTCTTCGAGCAGCCGTAGCAGGGCGTTCGCGCGCGGTCGCCCCTCCTCGAGCATGTGGCGCAGGCGGGCGCGATCGATGTATACGAGTGACGCCTGCGCGGCGGCTGACAGGAAGAGCACCAGCGCCGAGACCGCGAATATGGGTACGCGCAGGTCGCTCACGCCGTGGAACCGTTCTCCCCGCCTTCAGCCGGGTAACCACGCCGTCGACGGAGCGCACGGGCCGGCGCGCCGACCCACACTTCGCCGGCCGGAACGTCGTGGGTGACCACTGCGCCCGCGCCGGTCATCGCGCCCGTACCGACGTGGACCGGCGCCACGAGCATCGTGTCGCTGCCGATCGACGCGTCATCGTCGATGCGCGTCGGGCTCTTGTCGCGCGTCTCCGAGCTGAAATTGACGGTCACCGTGCCAGCGCCGATGTTTACGCGCCGACCGAGCTCTGCGTCCCCAACATAACTGAAGTGATGCATCTGGGTGCCTGACCCGATGCGGCTGGCTTTTACCTCGGCATAGTTTCCGAGATCGACTTCATCTTCGATGATCGCACCTGGCCGCAGATGGCTGAAGGGACCGATGGAGACGCGCTCTCCTACGCTGGCGCCTTCGAGGACCGAGAACCATACGCGCGAGCCCGCTCCGACCTCGGTGTCAAGCAGGTACGTGTTCGGTCCGATCTCGCAGTCGCGCGCCACGCGGGTGCGCCCGCGAAGGTGGCAGCCCGGCTGAATGACGGCCTCCGGCTCCACGACCACCTCTGGTTCGATGTACGTCGTGGCGGGATCGACGATGCTCACGCCGGAGCGCAGGAGCTCCTCGAGCTTGCGCCGACGCGCGACCGCGTTGGCCTCCGCCAGCTGGAGTCGATCGTTCACGCCGAGGACCTCCTGCTCGTCTTGGGTGAGTGTGGCTTGCACGGTCAGTCCCTGCGCACGGGCGATGTTGACCAGATCAGGCAGGTAGTACTCGCCCTTGGGGCTGAGTGGAAGACTGTCGAGGTTGGCCCACAGCCAGCCCGTGTGGACGAGCATGGTGCCGCTCCAGATCTCGTCAATCGCGCGCTGATCGGGCGTCGCGTCGACCTCTTCGACCATGCGATCGACGCGGCCGTCGGCCAGGCGAACGACGCGCCCGTAGCCATGCGGATCGCGCACCCGCGCGTTCAGCAGCGCGATGGGCGCCCCGGGTGAGAGCTCGGTTGCCACCAGGCGGCGGAGCGTCTCGGGACGTACCAGCGCCTCGTCGCCGTAGTGCACCAGCAGTCGTTCGGCACCGAAGGTCTTCAAGCGCTGCGCGGCGACCTGCAGGGCGTGGCCCGTGCCGAGCTGCGGCTCCTGAACGACGGTGTCGATCGACTCGGGCAAGCGTTTGCGCACCTGGTCGGCCTGATGCCCGAGCACGACCACGACGTGGCTAGCGCCCGCGCCTTCGATCAGATCCAGCACGCGTTGGATCAACGGCTTACCGACGAGCGGGTGCAGCACCTTGGGGTGCCGCGAACGCATTCGCGTCCCCTGGCCAGCGGCCAAAACGACCGCGACCAGGGTGCCGGTACGTGGCGGCTCCCCCAGCTCAGCCAGCGTGTTCACCATGCTTGTACGAAAATTTTTCGCTCCTGCCGGGCGCCGGGCTGCCCGGCCAGGATTCGAACCTGGATAACCACATCCAAAGTGTGGGGTCCTACCGTTGGACGACCGGGCACAGGGCGCGCAGGTCGCGGTTAAGGGTACCCGATGCGCGTCTCAGGGGCGAACCTTAGCGACGCACGGGCGTGCTTCACCGTGCGCGCGGCATGCGCCACGACGTTGCTGTCAGCGAGCTTCCCAAGCTGCCGTCGCGCGTCGGCCCGGTCCGTGGCCAGCGTGAAGAGCGCTGGTCCCGCGCCCGACAGAAAGAACCGCCGATCGCAGACCTGCTCGGCCTGGGACCACGCGTCGGAGAGGCCAGGAAAGACAGCGCGGGCCGCCCGCTCGAAACCATTGGCGAGGTGGTCGAAAAGGAGCTGCTCATGGTTTCTGAGTCGTTCGGCGGCTTGCTGGGTCATCGCCCCAGAAGAGAAGTCGCTCGGTTGCAGCGAGCCGTAGAGTCGACGCGTCTTATCGAGCACGTCGTGCGGCGGGACGGCGATCACCAACCACTGGCCGGTCAGCGGTGGCAGCACCTCCAGCTCGTCGCCCCTGCCGCGCATGACCGCCGCGCCGCCGCGAATGAAGAACGGGACGTCGGAGCCGAGCTCGGCCGCGAGCCGGACCAGATCGGTGAGACCGAGCCGCGTATCCCACAGCGCGTTCAGACCGACGAGCGTGGTCGCCGCGTCGCTCGAGCCACCACCCAGCCCGGCGGCAGCGGGGATGCGCTTCACCAGGCTCAGCTCGGCCCCGACTCGGGATCCGCGACCGGTTGCCGAGACGAGGCGTTCGGCGGCGCGCGCCACCAGGTTCGTCTCGGGGTCGATGTCGAGGCCTTCGACGCGCGTCAGCAGCTCATTGGCCAGTTCGATACGCAGGTCGTCAGCCAGGCTAACCGTGTGAACCAGGCTGGCCAGGTCGTGGTAACCGTCGTCACGTAGGCGGAGGATCTCGAGGGTGAAGTTGAGCTTGGCGTAGCAGCGGTAGAGCATGGCTAGAAGTTCGCCCGACAAGCCGCTTTTCGGCACAAGACGCAGTCGGCCGAACTTCTGTGACAGACTGGCCCCAGGAAGGCGGCAGGCACACAACTTCCTAATCGAGGTTTTCGGCTGCCTTCCTGGGGCTTTTGAAGAGCCGCACCCAATCGGTCAGCGCCAGCGCCTCGGCTCGCAGAGCCGGATCGATGCCGGCCTGCTGCAGGCGTTCCACCGCGACCTCCTTCGGCGCGTCGAGGCCCTCCGCCAGCGAGTTGGCGAGTGTCTTGCGAGGCTGTTTGAAGCCGGCCCGGACTAGCTCCGTGAACGCCGCCGTCTCGCTTCGCGCTATTGCCCGCTCGGCGTCTGGGAGCGACTCGACGAGCAGCACCGCGGAATCGACCTTCGGGCGTGGATAAAAAGCCGCCGACGGCACACGTCGCACCAGCTGAATGCGCGCTTGCGCCTGGAGCGTCACCGCCATCGCACTCATCTGGCCGGGCGTCGCGGTGATGCGCTCAGCGACCTCGGCCTGGACCATCACCACCAATCGCGACGCGTAGGGTGGGCCGCTGGCCAGTAGATGTCTCAGCGCGGGCGACGTGATGTGGTACGGCAGGTTGGCAACCACCACGAACGCGCGCTCGAAGTAGCTCGATGGATCGACCTTCAAGATGTCCTGCGCGCAAACGGTGACGTTGTCGTAGCTGGCAAGCTCGGTCTGCAGCCAGTCGGCAAGGTGAGGGTCGACCTCGACGGCCACCAGCCGCCGCACGAGCTTCACCAGCCGCCCGGTCAGCACGCCCAGCCCCGGACCTACCTCGAGTACGTCGCTCTCGCGATCCAGCCCCGCGGCGCGGACGATCACCGCGGCCACGCCCTCGTCTTCCAGGAACGACTGCGAGAGGCGCTTGCTTGGCCTCCGTCCCAGGGCGCGTAACCGCGCCCTGGCCGGATTATGGCCGTGCACCCGTTGTCGATCGGCGCGCCGCCGCAGCCGCGAGCCCGCTGGCTCTGGCCCGGCACCCCTGCGGCACCCGACGAGCACTCCTTACTGCTGCTTCCTTCCGGACCTGACAGGGTTCGAAGGTCGTCGCCGCGCAGGACCAGGCCTTCAACGCTGCGCTGCCCGCTGTCGGGCGATCAACGCACAACCTCGAACGGGACTTCAACCCCGCTAGAGCGGGTTTCGGGTTACAACGGACCGCTACTCCGCCGTCTAGCACGGCCACGCAAAGTTTAACCATTGGCTGGTGCGTTTCACCAATTCGTACTTCCGCGCTCAAGCCGCGCCCGGTCCGCGCCGATGATCGAAGAGATCGCCATGGCAACCGTGACGCCCATCGTCCTCCTCATCTCGCGTGACCCCGAGGTCAAGCAGGTCTCCTCTGTATTGCAGGCCGACGGGATCACGTGTCGCGGCGCTGCCTCGATGCGTGAGCTCCAGCGCGCGCTGACTGGCGCCAAAGGCCGCGCCGTCGCCGTCCTGGACGGCGAGCTTGCTGCCGACCCCAACTTTCCTTTGCCTGAAGTGCTGGAGCGCTTGTGCGCGCTGCCCCTGCTGATGCTGACGCCGGCCGACGCTGAAGCCAGCACCGTTGCTGCTCCCCAGCGCACCAGCGTCGAAGAGTACGCGCGCAAGCCGCTGTCCACATCGGTGCTCGCCTTGCGCGTCAAGGCGCTGATTCTGGCCGCCGGCCTCGATCTGCCCACGCCAAACCAGTTGCCAGCCATTCAGACCGGCCCGCTCGAACTGTCCGATGACCTCCGTGCGCAGCTCACGGTGGTGTTCTCGGTCAAAGGTGGCTCGGGCAAGAGCACCATCGCCGCCAATCTGGCTGCCGGACTTGCCTCGCTCTATTCGTTCCAGACGCTGCTGGTCGATGCCAACCTGTGGTTCGGCGATCTGGGCGTGCTGCTGAACCTGACCTCTACCCGAAGCAGCTTCGACGTGTGTGGCACAGACGACCCGGACCTGTTCGGGCTGCCGAAGGCGGTGGTGCCGCACGCGTCAGGCGCCTCGGTGCTGCTGCGTCCGCCGGACCCGCTGAGCGTCGAAAAGATCAAGCTGCGCAGCTTCGTGGACGCGGTCGAGCGCTACCGCTCGCTGTACGAGCACGTGATCGTCGACTGCGCCGCGTCGCTCGACGAGCTGAATCTGGACCTGCTCGAGGCGGCCACGCGGATTCTGCTAGTGGTGACGCCTGAAATGGGCGCACTGCACAACACGGCGCGCTTCCTTGGCCTCGCCGAGCGGCTCGGGCATTCGGAGAAGATCAGCCTGGTACTGAATCGATCGAACAGCGGCATCAGCACCGAGGACCTGTCGCGCATGCTGGGCATGCCCGTGGCCTGCGGCGTGGTGAGCGCCGGGCGAATGATGCTGGATGCGGTCAACGAGGGCACCACCCTGTTCGCCAAGGATCCGACGCGCCGCGAGCGGATCACCCAGGACCTGGCATCCATCGTCGAGCTCGTCGCCGGCCGCGAGCAGCCGCCCGTTGAGCGTGAGCCGCAGCGCACGTCACGCACGTCGCCGCTGCGATTCCTGCGGAGGAGCGCGTGAGCAGTCTGTCCGAACGCACAAGCCTGGCGGCGCGCGTGGTCGAGCGACCACGCGAGCTACAAGAGGTCGCCCTGATCATGGTCGACGGCACCGAGATTCGCGGCATGCTGCACCGCGCGCACGGCTCGCGCACGCTGGACTTCCTGAACCGGCAGTCGGAGGCGTTCGTGGCGATGACCGACGCGCTGGTCTTCCGGGGCGAGTCGCGCGAGAACGTGTCGTTCATCGCGGTGAACAAGGCGCACATCGTGCGCGTCGTCGAAGCCGCCGACGCTGACTAGCCCGCGATTTCCGTACAATTCGGCCGGAAGGGTCGCATAGAGGCCGAGTGCGCCCGTCTCGAAAACGGGTAGGGTGAAAGCCCTCGTGGGTTCGAATCCCACCCCTTCCGCTCGAGCTCTGGAGAGGTCGCCTAGTCTGGCTTAGGGCGCTCGCCTGGAAAGCGGGTAAGGCTCAAAAGGCCTTCGTGGGTTCGAATCCCACCCTCTCCGCCCAATCCGTCTCTCGCATCACTAGAGCGGCGGCGGTGGTGAGTCGGCTCAGGCGTTTGGCAGGCGCGCGGCTTCGAAGACTTGGTCGAGCTCGACGGTGACTTCGGGCACCAGCTCTGCGGAGAGCCGGGCACCGACGCCGCGGGGGTAGCGTGCGACCAGCTGACCGTTGCGGTAGATGAGGGCGCACTGCTCGACCAGGTCGATGATCCAGAGCTCACGCAGGCCGTCGCGAAGATAGTCTTCGAGCTTCGAGCCGAGATCACGCCGACGGCTGGTCTGGGAAACCTCAATCACGAGCTGGACCTGCGCGACGGTGGGCTTGGATGGGGCCCCGAGCTCGCGCACGGCAACATCCGGTTCGGGCTCGCCGTCGCTGGGCAGGATGATCGGGGTCTGGCTTGACGCGCGCTGCCAGCCGAGTTGAGTGAAGAACAACCACGTCAGATAGCCAACCGCACCGATATGCGGCTCGCTGATCGGCGGCATGTCGAAAAGCTCCCCATGCAGCAGCTCGATGCGGCAGTCGTCAGTGAAGACTTCGCCGTCTATGGCGCGGTGGTACTCGTCCAGGGTCCAGTGGTGAGGCGCGGGCACCTCAGTGCACTCCTGCGTCGTCGTGGCCATAAGGGTCAGCTTTGAGAATAGTACGGCCTGTTCATCGGAGTATCGGAGGGTTGCGCGGACCGTGGCATGGGTGTCTACTGGGTAGGCTGGCGCCGCGGCTAGGGGTGCAGCTAAGGCGCCGCAAAGGAGCTTGAATGACGGCTCAGCAAGACAACGCCGCGCTGGTTCGCGATGTCCATCAGGCATGGAACAAGCGCGACTTTGACCGCATCATCGCCCTCACTTCCCCAGAGGTCGAGTGGGTGATGATGCCGACTGGCCAGAAGTTTCGCGGTCTGGACGGGATGCGCCAGTACGCCCAGGGCTGGGCTACGGCCTTTCCCGACGGGCGAGTCGAGGATTCGAACCTGATCGCCGGCGATAACGGCGGGGCGGTCGAGTTCATCGGCCGCGGCACCCACAACGGACCGCTCATGAGCCCCTCGGGCGAAATCCGGCCGACAGGTCGGCGGCTCGAGATGTCCTTCTGCGAGATCTATCGCATCAAGAACGGCAAGATCGTCGGGGGCGCGATCTATTTCGATATGGCCACCATGCTGCAGCAGCTCGGCGTCACGCCGGTGCAGACAGCAGCGACCAGGGCCTGATCATTGAGGGGCGTGCAGCTCGGGGTCGCCCGCGGGCGATAAGCACCCTGGCCCGTCTGGACTCGACCTCGAGCTCACGCACCCGTCCTCACTGCACGAGATAGCGGCCAGGGCCGCTGCTCGTCAGGCGCGCTGACGGACTACGGGAATTCCCGTAATTCAGCGCGCGCAGGCGTTCTCGTCATTCGCCTGTCACGCTCCGCCCGTCCGCTGTGACGTGATTGTCACAGTCCCAGGCGTATTTTCGCCTGGCTCTGCAAGCACGCAGGGCGACTCGCGCGAGCAGAGGAGACATGCGTATGACGATCGGCGCGGTGCCATACTCGGGCCCCGCAGAGCGACGCGGCGGCGACGGCAGCGTGCTCATGGCGGTGCTGCTGGCGTTCGGGGTCGTGGGATGGGAGCAGGTGCTCCACACCGGCCCTGGCGGACCGCCGTTTTACCAGGTGCTGCATTGGCTGAGTGACAGCCTGTTAGCGCTGCCACTCGGCCTCGCCGCCGTGTGGCTCGGCACGCGCCTGGCGAGCCGCCAGGGCGCGCTGCGCAAGCGCCGCTCGGACACGCTCGCCCGGGCGTGCCTGATCGCCATCGTGTTCGCCGTGCTGCTCGTGCCCGGCGGCGTCGTCCATGAGCAGATCGACAGCCTGACGCACGCGCACGCCGCAATTTCGGTGCACACGCACGGCGGCGTGCCTGCTACGCGCGACCTGCGTGATCCGGCCGTGCTCGCCGCCTATGTCCTCCACGCCTTCAGCGACGGACTCGTCGGCCAACTCGTCGGCCTGCCATTGCTGCTGCTGGCACTGGCCTGGATGGCCCGCCGACGACCCTCACCCAGCCTCAGCGCATTCAAACAGAAAAGGATGACCTGCGCGCAATGACTTCCAGACGACAGTTTATCCAGGTCGGCGCCGCCGTAGGCGTTGGCTCACTCATCCGCTGGCAGATCGACAGCAAGGGCAGCTCGCTCTTCCAGGCAGCCCGTGCTCTGGCCGCGAGCGGACAGACTGCGCTCCTCGGGAGCCGCGTGCCGCAGTTCGTGACCCCGCTGCCGACGTTCAACGGCCGCCGCGTCAGCGAAATGGCGATGCAGGTCGGAATGCTGGAGTTCCAGCAGAAGGTGCTGCCCGACAGCTTCTACGCCAGCCTGCCTGCCCCGTACAACGCCGGCACTTACGTGTGGGGCTATAAGGTCGGCAACACCGCGCCTTCATACCCGGCCAGCACGATCGTGGCCAAGCGCGGCACGATGACATTCGTCAAGTACGTCAACTCGCTGCCCATCACACCGTACCTGCAGAAGTCGCTCACCATCGATCAGACGCTGCACTGGGCGGACCCGCTCGGCCAGATGAGCGCGACCCAGGCGTACGCCGGCCCACAGCCGGGCGTGGTGCACATGCACGGTGCTGAGGTCCCGTCCGAGTATGACGGCGTGCCCGACGCCTGGTGGACGCCCGACGGCAAGCGCGGCAAGGCGTACTCGACCATGGTGCCGACCGACCCGAACGCGGCGGTCTACTGTTACCCGAACCGGCAGCCAGCCACGACGCTGTGGTTCCACGACCACACGCTGGGCATGACACGCATCAGCGTGCTCTCAGGGCTGGCGGGCATGTACCTGATCCGCGACCAGTTCGACACTGGCCTGGTCGGCAATCCGCTCGGGCTGCCGGCTGGCGATCAGGAGATCGAGCTGATCCTGCAGGATCGCCAGTTCGACACGAACGGCCAGTGGTACTTCCCAGATTCGACCTCGAAGGGCGCGGGCCTGAATGGCGATCCGACGAACCCGCTCATCCACCCGAACTGGATCCCCGAGTTCTTCGGCGACACCATCGTGGTCAACGGCCGCACCTGGCCTTATCTGGAGGTGGAGCCGCGCCGCTACCGCTTCCGCGTGGTCAACGGCGCCAACGCGCGGTTCTTCCGCATGAATCTGATCGATTCGACCAGCGCCGCGGCGGGCCCGACGATCTGGCAGATCGGCTCAGACGGTGGCCAGTTCGACCGGCCCGTCAAGCCCACCGACCACGAGAACCTGAGCCGACTGGCGCTGTTCATGGCGCCCGGCGAGCGAGCCGACATCATCGTCGACTTCACCGGATTGGCGGGCAAGAGCTTCACGCTGACCAACGACGCGCAGTTCCCTTACCCGAGTGGCGGCCCCGTCACGGCGGGTCTCGACGATCGCGTCATGCAGTTCCGTGTGACGAAGCCGCTTTCGAGCCGCGACAGCACGTTCGATCCGGCCAGCGGCGGCGCGCTGCGTGGTGGCGCCAACCAGGAGAAGGCCATCGTCCGGCTGTCCAACCCGACCACCGGCAGGCTCGCCTCGGGTGTCGCGGCCGACGTGGTGCGTCAGCTGGTACTGGTGGAGGTCGAGGGCAATCCGCCGGCGCCGCAGCCGGGCGGGCCGATCGAGGTGCTGCTCAACAACACCAGATGGGACGGCCTGCGCGAGGGCACCAAAGAGGTGGCCGGCGGACCGGGCGCCCGACCCGACGGCATCGGCGACATGGTCACCGAGCTGCCGCGCGTGGGCGCGACCGAGGTCTGGGAGATCATGAACCTGACCCAGGACGCGCACCCGATCCACCTGCACCTGATCCAGTTCCAGCTGCTCAACCGGCAGCAGATCCAGACCAGAATCGACCCGCTGGATGGCTCGGCGATCTACGCGTATCGCGCGACGTACGATTCGAAGTTCCCGGGCGGCAAGTATGTGGGCCAGCTGGCCGACGGCTCCTGGGGTCCGACGAGCTACGCGGCTGGCAACTACATCCCGGGCTTCGGTCCGCCGCACAGCTACACGACGAAGAACGCGGACGGCTCGATCGGGGGCAACCCGGCCTTCTCGCCGACGCTCGTTGGCGGCACCCTGGTGCCCGAGGCTGGCGAAGTGGGCTGGAAGGACACGATCAAGGTCTACCCGGGTTACGTGACCCGCATCGTCGCTCGCTGGACGCCCCAGGAGACGGCCGTCGGCGCCGCCGGGCCGGGCACCAACCTGTTCCCGTTCGACCCGACCCAGGGACCTGGCTACGTCTGGCACTGCCACATCCTCGACCACGAGGACAACGAGATGATGCGGCCGCTGAAGCCAATCAACTAACCCAAGGCCTTCCCCCCATGCCCCGAGGGCCGGGCCGCCTCACAGCGGTTCGGCCCTTCGCGGCCTGAACATTGGTCGACTGGCCGCCGGGCGCACCCGCCGGCACAATGAAGCTCCCCATGGCCGCCCAACGAATCCGCGCGCTGGTCATCGAAGACGATCCCGCCTACGCCCGATTGCTGCGTCTGCACCTGGAAGCCAGTAGCTACCAGGTGCAGCACTACGATCGCGGCGAGGCGGGACTCGGCGCGTTCGAGGCGCTCGACCCCGACGTGGTCATCCTGGACGTGATGCTGCCCGATATGGACGGCTTCGAGATCTTGCGCCGCATCCGCGAACACTCGAGCGTACCCATCATCATGCTGACCAGCCGCGGCGAGGAGCGGCACAAGGTGCAGGGGCTGATGCTGGGGGCCGACGACTACGTCACCAAGTCATTCAGCGCCGCGGAGCTGCTGGCGCGATTGACCACCATCCTGCGACGGGCGCGGCAGGGCGATCTCACCATCGACCTGGCCGCCAGCCGCGTGTACCGCCAGGGTCAGCCGCTGGCGCTAACGGCGACCGAATTCAAGCTGCTGGCCGTGCTGGGCGAGAACCCGGGCCGGGTGCTGGTGATGGACGAGCTGCTGCGGCGCGTCTGGGGCACCGGCTACGAAGGCGACGGCACGCTGCTGCGGACGACGATCGGCCGCCTGCGGCGCAAGCTGGGCGACTCGCCGACGGGCGGGCTGATCCAGAACATCCGCGGTATCGGCTACTCCCTGGAAGTCGGCCAGCCTTCTCCCTCTCCCTCTGGGAGAGGGTTGGGGTGAGGGGTGCGTACGAGATTCAAGCGTTCGCGAAGATACGCACCCCTCACCCGCGCTGCGCGCGGCCTCTCCCAGAGGGAGAGGCGGATGCCCCTCAGGCGGCGACGATCAGGCGGTCGTCGGCCAAAGCCTCGAGCGCGCGCCGAGCAGCTTGCTCGATCTCGGCCACCGAGGCGGGCTGGCAGCGCTGGGCTTCA
>VBGG01000099.1 GCA_005883405.1 Chloroflexota bacterium
GCGAGTCGCGTGGACCGCTGGCCAGCGTCGCGGACCTCACTGGTTATGCGCGTGCATTGCGGCAGACCTTCCGCCGATTTCGGCGGGGTGGTTTTCGCGGGGCGGAGGACATCGCTTCGGCTGGTCCAACCAGCCAGTTGCCCGAGATCGCGCGTCTGTTCGGCCGGTTCCGCGAGCTGACAGCCGCGTTTACGACGAGGACGATCTTCTCGGGTCACGACATCTTGACTCGACTTTGGCCCTTTTCAGGCGGCGTAGGCAGCATGTCCCGAGAACACGGCGAGCATTCTTGGCGGACGGAGGCAGTCATCCGGCATACCGGGTTCATGCTGCCTACGCCCAGTCCCGCAGTCGCGGATCTGTTGCAGATCTTCGCCGTAGCTTTCACCCGTCCGACCTTCGCTCACGCACGCGTCCTGGTGTTCGGCACGATCCTGGCGACGGGACAGCGGACCGTCGCGGCGGCGCTGCGGGCGGTGGGGCTGCGCGACGACCGGCACTTCACGACCTATCACCGCGTGCTTAACCGCGCCCAATGGTCGCCGCTCCGCCTGAGTCGGACGTTGCTCGCTCTGATCGTCAGGACCTTGCTCGCCGCCGACACGCCCATCATCCTGCTGGTGGACAGCACCCTGGTCCGGCGCACCGGACGGCGGCTTGTCTGGAAAGGACGCTTTCATGACGCCGTGCGTTCGCAGCAGCGGCACATCGCCACGAGCGAGGGCATCCACTGGCTGTGCTTAGCCGTGCTGGTGCCGGTTCCGTGGAGCCACCGGCCGTGGGCGCTCCCGTTCCTGAGCATCCCGACGCTCGCACCCGCGACCAGTGCCAAGCTCGGGCGGCGCCATCGTACGACGCCTGAGTACGCCGACGTGCTGCTCCGATTGGTGCGACGTTGGCAGCCAGGGCGCGAGATCACGGTGGTTGGCGACAGTGCGTTCGCCGTTGTGGAGCTCGGCCACACCTGTCGAGTCCGCGGAATGCGATTGATCTCCCGACTCGTGCTCAATGCCCAGCTGTCCGATCCGGTGCCGCCGCGGCCAGCCAGCACCCCCGGCGTCAAACCGAGCAAAGGGCCGCGTCAGCCCAAGCTCAGTGAGCGGCTGACCGATGCAGCGACGGTGTGGCAGACGTGCGAGGTCGCCTGGTACGGCCAACGGCCCGCAACGATCGAAGTCGCGACCGGAACGGCGCTGTGGCATACCGACGGGTCCGCGCCGCTCCCGCTCCGTTGGGTGCTGGTGCGGAACGCACCGGGGCGCCGACCACCGCTGGCACTGTTCTGCACCGACCCGACCACCGCGGCTGAGCGCATCGTGGCTTGGTACGTGGACCGCTGGCACATCGAGACGACCTTCGAAGAGGTCCGGGCTCATCTCGGCCTGGAGACCCAGCGGGAGTGGAGCACCAGAGCCGTTCGCTCAGGTCTTGCACCCGCGGGAGCTGCCGACTTGGCGCGCTGCGTGGTACCCCAAGAGCGAGGCAACGTTCATCGACGCCCTCGCTGCGGTGCGCCGGCATCTTTGGGTGAGCCAGAATCAACCACCCCTGGGCCGTGTTGATGGTCCGGCCAATTCTCCCCCACATGCGGTCGACCTGCTCGTCGAAGCTGCCTGCTACGCCGCCTGAAAAGGGCCAAAGTCGAGGCAATTGATACTGTTGGCGAATTCAACTTCCAACTCTCTGTCGCGACGGTTCCAGCACTCTGAAACCTGGATCGCAATCTCAGAGAGGCTGGCTTCTGGCCACGATTTGTTAATTCGCCAACAACATCATCTTTTCGGGAATTCTGTACGGTAGGCCCTATCCCAACGAACTAGCGTCGTCGGGACCGCGTCCCGTACTTCGAGCGCCTCGTCGTGAGCGATGTTTGACGGCACTAGGGCGCTGCGCATTGCCCCACTCCTGATCGCACGACGAACCACCCCTACAGCGAATCGATCAGCGGCCTTGATTTGGCGAGTTTGCGGTGCGGCATAAATCGGCCAGGAAGCGTGCGCGCACATCGTCGCCGTCGGCCAAAGCCGCGCCGGCAATGCCTGGTGCGACGAGTGCACTCGCTGCGAAGGATTGCAGGAGTAGGGCAAGGAGGACCGAAATCGCCATTAAGGCACTCCAGGCCAGCACGCGCGCTGCCCATCGAGGGTTGATCACAACATGCCATGGCTGCATGGCTTCGCCTTTCTTTCACAGTCCGATGGCAACCCCACCGGCACTCACCTGCCGACGATCGCTCGCGCCGAAGCGGCTGCCGTTGCCTCGGTCAGGGTCGAATTCGGCTGCCGGTCGGCGAACTGCGAGGGGGTAAGAGCGAGCTACCCCCGTCGCGCTTCCGGTACGCCTGGCCGGGATCCCGGTTAGTGCTGGAGGGCAGCGAGCTGACGTGCTCGGATATCGTCACCGTCGCGCAGTGCGGCGGTCGCGGGGGATAACACGAAGATGGAAGCTGGCTGCTGGAACTGATCGAACTGGACCGCAACGATGCCAAGCGCTCGGACGTCATCGCCGTCGGCAAGCGCCGCGCTGGCCGGTGTCAGGGCAGGCAACAAAGCACTCTGCTGGAGCTGGTCAAACTGCGCGGCCGCGATGGCACGCGCTCGGATGTCGTCACCATCGCTAAGGGCGGCGGTCGCCGGGGACAGCATGGCCGAAGGTGGAGTGGTGACCACACCACCGGGCGCCGCCGCCGCATTGGCGACTGGTTGGCCCGCCAGCAGCGTGAATGTGTAGGTAGCAGTAGCGAATAGGGAGGTTGCGAGAAGGCGTTTCATGGTGGCGGTCCTGGTCAGTTGGGATGCGTCCAGTCTGATCCGGCTGGCGGAAGCCACCATCCGAGCAACCACGCAACCTCAATCCGCCCCCCTTGGCGGATACCACGTAGACTGACCCGCTACACTAGGCCGTGGTGGATTGCGTATGCCGTCGCGTCGGCTTTGCCGCGCGCGTCGATCTTGCCGTACAGGTTGGTGATGTGCCGCTCGACGGTTCGCACGCTCAGCACCAGTTCGGCGGCGATCTCCTTGTTGCTCTGGCCCTGCGCCACCAGGCGTAGCACTTCTGTTTCACGCGAGGTCAGCCCAGCCCCGCCCGGACCCGCGTCCATCTGACGGGGCGCCTCGCTGAGACCTCCAGAACCAGCAGCGAGCAGCTGGGTGGTCGAGTCAGGCGCGGCCAGCACCGATGACCGGGCCAGCGCTACCGCCTCGTCGAGCGAGAGCACCCGCCCCGCTGCCCACCAGCAAGCAGCGTCCTCCTCACCAACGGTGAGCCTCAGTGGAAGCAGCCAGCGCTCGCGCAGGTCGCGACTGATCGGAAAGTGCGGGAGCAGCGGGAGTGAGCGGGAGGTCACCACATCGCGTGTTTCTCGAGCCGCCTCAGCCGCGCCCGCTAGCCGCAAGGCTACGTCTGACAGACCCACGCGACTGGCCAGATGGGCGAATGCTTCGACCATCTGCGCGGTTGCGACAGGATCGCCAGTGTTTGCCAGAAATGCGAGAGCCTGGTCCAGGTGGCGTCGTGCGGCCGCGTAGTCGCCCTCGGCAATCGCGACCTCGGCAAGCATGTGCAACGGCCCCGCCTGCATAACCCGGTGGCCCAGCACGTTCAGACTCTCGTAGGACCGCGCACGCACGGTTGCTAGATCACCCTGAGCCAATGCCGCCAGCGCGATCGCGTTCAGCCCATTCCAGATGACAAAATGATCTCGCAGCTGCTGTGCCAGGCGTAGACCATCCTCGCACCGGGCGCGGCCACTGGCGTAGTTGCCCTCGAAGATATCTAGGCGACCCAGGTTGCTCAGGAGGATCGCCTCTGAGGCCTGGTCTCCGCTGGCACGCGTGATAATCAGCCCTTCCTGCCAGAAAGTGCGCGCCGCGTCATAGTCGCCGCGTTGCTGGGACTCCTGCCCCTGATCCACCAGGGTGACGAACAGAATCCAGGGGTCGCCAAGGCGTCGCGCCAATGGGTCCGCTTCGGCATAGTAGCGATCGGCAGCCTGATAATCGCCACGCCCCCACGCCAGGTGGGCTGCTGTCAACACGGACACGGCACGGGCCGGTGTGGGCGCCTCTGCCCCCGATAGCGCCAGCACTTCCTCGAGCCACGGGCGCCCTTCGCCAGCCGGCAGACGGCTCTTCCACACG
>VBGG01000542.1 GCA_005883405.1 Chloroflexota bacterium
GACCGTCGGGCGGGACGCGGCTAATCGCCGTTCTACCGGCTCGCCAGACGGTACCTGCTTAGCCAACCGTGCTCGGCCGCCAGAAACGGTAACCCAGCCAGACCCAACCGCCGCCGTACAGCAGTATGGCTATGAACCCGGCCACGCGGACGACGGCGTAGCCTGGCGATGAGCTCTGGTTGCCGATCTCCACGTTGGCGAGCAGAGTCATGCCGAGCACACCGAAAAAAGCCACCAGCGCCGCCGCGCCCTGTGGCAGAGCACGTGATCGCAACGCGCCGAGCCCGAACACGAGCGAGCCGACTGCCACCAGCGCCGGGAACAGCAGTGGATGCAACCACCACGGTTCGGCAATGGGCAGGAAGTTCTCGGCCGCGGCGTACGCCCAAAGACCGAATCCGCCCAGCGTGACCAGCCCGCCAACCAGCGGCATCCAGCCCAAGCTGTCGGTTCGCGCGGTCAACACGCCCAAGAGTCCCACGATGAGCAGCACCAGCGCGGCGCTGATGATGCGCATCAGGGGTAGATGGATCGGAGTGCCGAGCGTGGGGCCAGCCTGCCAGTCGATGGCCTGGCGCACGATCAGCACCGCGTAAAAGAGGATCAGCAGCGCGCCGCCGGCCATCGCCGCCAGTCCGCACCAGCGCAACCACCCTCCGACCGTGGCCCGTTTCGCTTCAAGCCCGCTCACGTTCACTAACTGAGCCCTGCCTCGCGGGCGCGCACGACTGCCTGGGCTCGATCCGCCACTTGCAGTTTGCTGAAGATGGTGGATACGTGGTTGCGGACGGTCTTGATGCTCACGACCAGCTGCGCGGCAATCTGCTCATTGGTCCGACCGTGGGCAATCAGTGCCAGGATCTCGTGTTCACGCTCGGTCAGCTCCGGAAATGCCGTCGTGACAGGCCGGTTCCTAGCGAAGTAGGCCAGCAACCGCTCAGCAATGCTTGGGCTGAAAATCGCCTCGCCGCGCCCGACGGCGTCAATCGCGCGCACCACGTCGTCCAGCCGTGCATCCTTTAAAAGGTAGCCTCGTGCACCGGCGCGGGCTCTCGCGGACGATGCGACGGGTGGCCTCGATGCCGCTTGCGCCGGGCATCTTGAGGTCCATCAACACTACGTCTGGCTGGAGCGCGAGGGCGCGCTCGATCGCCTCGTCACCAGTAGTCGCTTCACCTACCAGCTGGATCTCGGGCACGGCACCCAGCATCACTCGCAGACCCTCGCGATAAAAGAGGTGGTCGTCGGCAATCAGCACGCGCATCGGCGTCATCTATGGCGATTCCATCGGAATTGGCAGACGGGCGCACACGTGCGTTCCCGAACCGACGCTCGACTCCACATGACATGTACCGCCCAGCTCCGCCGCGCGTTCGCGCATTGACGACAGGCCGACTCCGGTCCTGCTCGGGCTGGGCATGCCCGTCCCGTCGTCCGTGATTTGCAGTATGAGCACGTCGCTGACATCAAGCGAGATGCGGCATGTGTGCGCATGTGCATGGCGGGACACGTTGGTCAGCGCCTCGGCGGCAATGCGAAAAGCAGCAACCTCCACTGCCGCAGGCAATGCTGGGAGCGTCTCCGGTGCGGTAACGAACACCTGCAAGCCTTCCGCGGTCTCATGCTGGCTGGCCTGGTCCCGGATCGCCGCGACGAGACCGAACTCGTCCAACGCCGGCGGCCGCAGCGCATACACAAGGCGTCGGAGATCGCCGAGCGTGATCTTGACCTGGTCGCGCAGCCCACTCAGCAGTGAGCCCGCCGCCTGCGGGTCTCGTTCAACTAATCCGACCGCGCTGTCCAATCGCTGGAACATGCTCGCCAGCACCGGACCCAGACCGTCGTGCAGATCGCGCCGGAGCCGTCGGCGCTCCTCTTCGCGCGCCAGCACCAGACGCTCGCGCGAGCGCTGCAACTCGGCTGTCAGGGCCACGGCGTGGACGGCCACACCGGCCTGGTGCGCGAGATCGTCGAGCAGGCGCCGGTCGGCTGTCGAGAACGCCTCGCCAGGCACGCGTTGGCCCAATAGGAGCGCTCCAACACTCGCGCCCTGGTAGGTCAACGGCAGCCGGAGGGGCTCAGGGCTGGGCGTTCCAACCGCGGCGGCGACCTCGAGTGCGCCGTCGTGCTCGACACCCAGTGCCGCATACGGCAGCTTGAGTGCCTCGGCCACAGTCTGGACGATGGTCGGCAGGACTGACTCTGGCGGCAGGCTCGCGCCCAGGCGCTGGCCAAGTCGCGACAGTACGGCGTATGGCTCGTCGCGCTGGCCGTAGAGCAGCCGGTTGACAGCGCGCTGCATACGCTCACGAAGCGGTTGGAAGAGGACCGCAACGATCCCTGTCGCAAGTAGCGAGATGACGGTGCCCGCAGTTGTCTGAAACAGCAGGCCAAGATAGCCAACGACCAGGACGTACATCGCCACGACGCACACCGTCAGCGCGCCGTAGACCAGGGTGCGGTTGATGAGCAGGTCGATGTCGTACAGGCGGTAGCGCAGGATGGCAAAGCCAGCGGCCAGCGGCAGCGCCGCGAGCGACAGACCCCAGGGCACGCCCCACAAGATGGCCGCTGGGTATGGAGTGTCGGAGCCGATGAGACCCAGTCCAGGCACGGCGAACAGGATGGATTCGATCGTGATCACCGTCACCAGCACGCCGGCAGCGAAGACGAACCACTTGAGTTGCAGGAGGACTTCGCCCCGTGCACGCCGCAGTCGAACAACCAGCGCCGCTACCCCGAGGGCCAGGGCGACCAGCAGCACGATCGGCGAGACAGTAAGAGCCAGTGCGTACCGTGCTGCCGTCCCCACCTCCGGCCCGAGGATCGTGTTCAGCGGACGCGGACCAATCAGCAGCGGGCCGAAGGCTCCGTCGCTAGACACTGCTGAAAACACCAGCGCGACGATGGAGAGCCACACCCCCACGTGCCAGCGAGGTGACGGCACACGGCCGTCGGGGAACAGGAGCATGATGAGTGGCAGCAGACAACCGGAGGCACTCCACAGCGTCAATCCCCAGAGCAGCAGCGACGCAATTGGTTCGGCCGGCTGCACACCCGCCCACCAGTAGGAGGTCGCGATCCCGCCGGCGAGCGTGTAGGT
>VBGG01000543.1 GCA_005883405.1 Chloroflexota bacterium
AACTCAGCGACGAATCGCTCTGGATCTGGATGTTCAGCCAGCGAGATTGCTGCAAGGCGAAGGCCTGCTGCCCAGCCCTCCGTCCGTTCGTGAAGAGTTGCCAGCGCCTGGCCGGACAGGACGACGCCCGAGGTCGCCAGAAGCTCTCGAGCCTCAGCCTCCGAAAAGCGAAGGTCCGCAGCCCGAATCTCTGCTAGCTCTCCCGCAAGCCGCAGCTGATGCAAGCGGAGTCGAAGATCGCGACGGGTGCCCAGCACGGCATGCACGTGCGCGGGCAGCTCGGTCAGGAGACGCGTCAGATGCGTCTGCACGGTGGGCCCCAACTCGTGCAAGTCATCGATCACCAGCACGATGCGGCCACCATAGCGGCCGAGGTCCGAGAGAACCCGATCCACCATAGCGCCGGCGTCGAAGCCCGGTGTGGCGGTCAGCGGCTCATCCGCGTCGCTCTTCCCGGCCGTATTTCGGATGGCTTGCAGTAAGGCGAGCCAGAACAACTGCTCGTCGTTCTGGTCGCGCCGCACTGATACGAATGCCACCTGGTGTGTTTGAAATGGCCGATCTGCCCAGCCGCGCAACAGCGACGTCTTGCCGCTTCCAGCTGGGGCCGAGATCAAGGTGACCTTTCGCGTCACCGCCTTATCCAGTGCGTCGACAAGCTGGCCTCGATCCACGAGGCGCGCGCCGCCCATGCTCCATTCAGACGCCCGCTCCGTCGCTAGCACCTCACGCTCCGTCGCCGCACAGCTACTTTAGCGCGGTCGTCCATTTGTCCTGCCGCATTTGGCCACAAGAAGTTCGGCCGACAAGCCGGTTTGTGGCACGTGTCGCAGTCGGCCGAACTTCTTGCGACTGTTTGGCCTAGAACCACGGCCGACCATCACTTCGCATCAACACACCTTTTCGGCCGCGGTTCTAGTACTACTCCGTTTGGTTGTAATTGCAAGGCAGTAACCAGAGGGTGGCACTGGATCACCAGAGGTTGCGGACTCCGCCTGGTGCACGTAGTCGAGCAGCGGTGCGGTCAGGGTTTCGGTCGGCGTGGTGTTCGACGCAGTCCAAGAGGAGCTGATGGGCCGGATGGATAGCCAGCTCAGCGCGCTCCCAACGTGCCCAGGTGTTCACCGTCACTCCCAGTGATGCTGCTATCTCTGCTTGGGTCAGACCCAGCACGGCCCTCAAGCTGCCCGGATCCGGATACAAGTCGGGCCACACCCGCGGTGGTACGCGGCGAATTCTGGTTGGCATGTCCGGCAAGTATACGTATACGTATAGAGTCGATGTGAGGCTGATGCGCGGGTCAGGTGAAGCCTGAGGTATAGGTGTAGTGGGCTCTGCAGGCTGGGCAGTCAAATGGGCAAGGGCAAGCCAGCCAGCGCTGCAGGGCGCGACGAATTGCCGGCAGCGTCGGTCGATGCCGTGGTATCTCCGGATCCGGACCTATGCTCGGAAAGGGCTGGCAGGCTCCTCCTCGACCAGTTCATCCAGCGCGCTCGAGGTGCCGCGCAAGCGCTCCAGGGCCAGGAAGCCGTACGCCAGGAAACACAGGGTCGCATGATGGTGGAACCCCGCCCAGGAGCGTCCCTCGAAGTGGTCCAGGCCCAACTCCTCTTTGAGTTGTTGATAACCCTGCTCCACGTGCCAGCGGCTCTTCCACAGCTCAACCGCGTGCAGCAGCGGCGTCTCCGCCGGCAAGTTGGACAGCGCGTAGCGAATCGAGCTGTCAGTCCGCCACTCCACCAGCAGCCAGCGCGCCTCGGACTCCAGGTCAGGCATGTCATCGGCAGCCCGACCGTGCTGCCAGCGGTGGGCTTTGGTGCCCTGTCGCCAGCTGAACGGCGTGCGCTCCAACTGCTCTGCCAGCCGCTTGACGACGACAGGAGCTGGCGTCTCAGGCGTGACGTACCAGCGGGTCGGCGGACGACCGCGCTCAGCCGCTTCAGGTCGCACCGCCCAACTAGGAGGCTTGGTAAAGACCGCTTCTTGACCAGCGATACCGACCACATAGGCTTCCCCGCGCTCTTCCAACCCATGTCGAAAGTCGACCCCGATGCCGTAGCCCGCATCGGCCACCACCGCCTGGTGCGGCAAGCCTTCTGTGCGTACCAGGTCCAGCAGTCCCAGCGCGATCTCACCTTTGGTCTTTGCCACCTGCGCTTCGGCTGGCACATGCACCGTCTGCATCCGCTGTGGCTGGCTGATCCAGGACTCCGGCAAGTACAAGCGCAGCGCCAGGGGGTAGTCGCCCAGGGGTGCGGCGTAGTGCAGCGACACGGCGATCTGGCAGTTGTCGGTCTTGCCCAGCGTCCCGGAGTATTGCCGCGCGACACCCACCGAGTGACGACCTTTCTTCGCAAAGCCGGTGTCGTCGATGACGATCACTCCAGACGGATCGGCCAGCGACTCCGCCAGCAACTGCCGATAGCTGCGCAGGACCGCTTGCTCGTCCCAGTTGCTCTGATTGACGAACAACTGCAGCGCCTGCTCGGTATCGCCGTGCCAGCCCGGCACGCTGACGCGTTGACTCAACGGCTGGATACTCTTGCGCTCGCCGTCCAGGAACAGACCCTGGAGATAGACCTCTGCCCAATAGCGGCGGGTGACGATCCCGAAGTCGGCAGCGAACTGGGCGACGTACTCCTCGAGTCGCTCGCGAACGTCCGCTTCCAACTCGACCACCGGTGTGCGCCACACGTGGCCACACTACAGCTTGACCGGAAGGTACCGGTAGTCCGGTTGACATCACGGAGCCG
>VBGG01000544.1 GCA_005883405.1 Chloroflexota bacterium
GGGCTGACCAGCGCACGTTGGCAGGTGCTCGGCGCCATCGCCCTGGCCGGCAATCGGCTGCCGGTGGCGCATATCGCCCGCAATATGGGGCTGACCCGTCAAGCCGTCCAGCGTGTGGTCAACGAGCTCGCGGCGGCCGGATTGCTCGACTTCGCGCCCAACCCGTACCACCGCCGCGCCCATCTCGTGGTGCTCACTGCTCAGGGCACCGACGCATACCGAGCTGCGATGGACCGTCAGGCACCGTGGGCACGCCAATTGGCCCAAGCGCTCGACGAGCAGGAGATCAGGCGCGCTACACGAGTTCTTTGCGTCCTTGTGGACCGACTCGAGCCGAGCTCCGCTGGCCGCGCCTCAGCCAACACATCGATCAAGAAGGGAGAGTCTGATCGTGGTCCAACTGACCGAAATGGATCGCAACGTGAGTCTTACTCAACAACTGGAGGACGCCGGCGGACCGGTGCTGCTGGTGAACAAGTTCGACGTCGCCGGTGATGAGGTTGACCAGTTCCTCGCCGCGTGGGCCGATGATGCGAAGTATTTCAAGCGCCAACCTGGCTACATCTCTGCTCAGCTGCATCGCGGCATCGCCGGTAGCTGCGTGTTCCTCAACGTAGCGGTGTGGGAGTCCGTGGACCATTTCCGCGACGCCTTCGCGAAACCGGAGTTCCGCGACAAGCTCAGCCACTATCCGTCGAGCGCGGTTGCCTCACCGCATCTGTTCCGGAAAGTTGCCGTGTCCGACGTGTGCGTGGCCTGAGCCTGTCACGTCAGAAGCTCATCCGACGTCCACCAGCGCTCAGGCCGACGGCCATCAGCGCGTTACTGCTGGCGCTATCTTCGGGAGCGTCCGGTGGAGCCGATCATCTACAGCGTGCCGCGGCTTGCGTTCGACCGAAGCTTCACGGGCGGCCGGGATACCGGCTGGCCGGGCCGTTGATGAAAGGGTACCGCCTGCGGTCTAGTGACGCAGGCTATTCGGTGATTCAAGGCCGATAGGGCTCGGTCGCATATCGGCTCATGACCGCCAGCACGTCGTTGGGATCGAGCATGCCGCTTGGCCCTGGACGCAGCGTCATGAGCTCCTTGAAGTAGCCGATGTAACGCTCAGGGGTGATCGTGCAGACCAGGCTGGCAGGTGCCTGGCTGTCAGCGTTGGCGAAGGTGTGCGGATCGCCGATGGGCGCGGTGACCAGGCTGCCAGGGGTTGCGATCAAGTCCTCGCGACCGCTCGTGAACTTCACCGCACCGGTCAAGATGAAGAAAGCTTCGTCGTGAGCACGGTGGATGTGCTGTGGCGGACCGCCCCATCCGGGCGGCAGCGTGCACTCAACCATGCCCCAGCGCCCGTCTACCGCCTGGCCATCGTGGAGAATGCGGAAGCCGGCGCCCCCGGCAGTCCAGCTCTCGCCAGTACCTGTTCGATTGAGCAGCACAGTCATACAACTGAGCGTAGCAAGCGCCCGCCCAAGCTGTGCGCGTCGGTGGGTGGGCGCTCGGCAACGCTGCAGGTGCGCAACGTGCGTGGGACGACGACTGCATCGCTCCGGGGGGCGCCGCTGGCATTGGCGCGACGATTACCACGCGGCGCAACAGGGGTGGGACCGATTCGCGGGCCGGTGGAGTGACGCAAAATTGGACCGGCGGTGAAGCGACGAGCCGCCGTCGTCGGCTACCGTTTGTCCGTTTATCTCGAAGCGAAATGACATGGGATGCTTCCCTTGCGCCGTCTATGCGCCTTGTTACGAGGTCCGGCACAGGCCCGTATCCAGGCAGCTCTTAGTCAGTAAAGGACGCCAACGTTCGGACTTCAGCGCGCAGCCGACTGGCTGTCGCCAGTCGGCTGGCCAGCCTCGGGTTCGCGGCGGTCATGTTCGACGCGGTGGCCGGCCGGACGGCGGCCACCCAGGCGGTGAGGCGCTGGAGCGGGCACATTCTCGATCCATCGCTCGCGCAAGTGTTTTTGAATGCGCCTGACAATCGGCGGCGTGTCGCCCAGCCAGGAAGGCCTATGGTACGCGCTAGACGCCGCTGCCCTTGGGCCGTGGCGCTCACGTGGCGGTGTCTGGGGGGACTTCGTCTGCCGGGGGAATGCCCACGAGACTGTGAGGGGAGATCACGGCTCGTGTTGCGCCGCACGATTCACGCTTTGATGCGTCTTCGGCCTGCTGCCGATGACCCTCGTCGACTTCACCCTCGAGCAGCACCCTGAGGGTACCCGCTGGCGGCACTCGCCGATCCAACTCACCGACGGGTGTTGCGCCTGGTAGCGGAGCGGGGGCCCGCGTCGGCGACGTTGCTCAAACGCGAGCTATCGGTCAGCGCCAGGCGATCGCAAAGCACCTGGTTGTGCTCAGCCGCGCAGGCCTGGTCGCCGGTCGACGCGCCGGCCAGGAGGTCCGTTATTCGCTGGTGCCGGAGCCACTGGACGAAGTCTCCGGCTGGATGCGGAAGTCGGCGCGCAGTGGGACACACGCCTGGCACGCTTGCGGCAACTCGCGCTCGAGTCGAATCAATAGCGTTCCACATCGTGGCGGGTCAGGCAGCCGCGTGGTTTCTCGGCACACGGGCCGCCTGCCGCGACGTCGCTGGACTAGCTCGCGTCCGCGAACGAGTGGTGCTCGTGCGTTACCACCCAGCGGTCGTCCAACTTGCGCAGACCAATGGTGAGCCGCAGTCTGTGCTCGGGATCGCGCTCGAAGTCCGCGGGCGTGCCGCATCGCAGCAAAGCGAACGCGAACGCGACGTCCGCACCGGCCGTGACGTCCAGCGATTCGATCTCGAATACCGCTCCGGAGGCCTGCCACTCGAAGAAGCCGGGCCAGGTGTCGCGGTACGCGTCAAGGCCACGGACGCCACGCTCCGGCGGCGGAACGTCGAACATGACGATGTCAGAGGCATGGTCGGCCAGCACTGTGGGGAGGTCGCCGGCGTGAACGGCGGCGGCCCAGCGCTCGATCAGTTCCCGAATCTGCTGTTCGTCGGTCATGATTCCTCCAGGATCGCGACTTTCCCGCACGCGCGCGGTAGTGGGGTGGGGCTTCACCGTCGTTTGCGTCCTTCGATCTGCACGTTTGCGAGATCCGGATTCTCGGCCAGCAAGCGTTCGAGCGTAGCCAGACCACCGGTGCGAATCGTCGTAGCCCCGCCAATCGCCAGGGATCGCCAGGGGATCGTCATCGCGCACTGATTTCGGCACGCCAAGCAGTATGCAGGGGCAAGCGATCCGGGCGTGGTCAGTATTGGTCA
>VBGG01000098.1 GCA_005883405.1 Chloroflexota bacterium
GTACCGAGCCGGCGACAGTGTCGCGCTCATTCGCAAGTATCCCGACCGCATGGGCTACATCCACATCAAACAGGTTGACCCTGAGATCTCGCGGGTGGCCGGTGACGAAGGCATCCCGTTCGGCCAGGCGGTCAAGCGTGGAGTGTGTGTGGAGCCGCCAAACGGTGCGCCGGCCGTAGGGTCGGTGGTCGAGGCACTCAACGCGCTCGACCGTGAGCTGTTCGTCGTCGTCGAGCAAGACCTGTATCCGTGCGCGTTCGACGTGCCGCTGCCGATCGCGACGCAGACCCGGGCGTACCTGGGCGAGATCGGCCTCGGCTGAGGGTGAGATTACAGGTGAGAGGGGACGTCCGCCGGCTGACCCGCACGGTGGCTGGAGCGCAGGTGGTCGCTGTGACCGACGTCGACCTGGACCGTGCGCGGAGCGTAGCCGAAGGTGTGCCGGGAGCGCGAGCTCTGCCAACCGGCCAGGCGCTCATTCGCGCCGACGACGTGGACGGAGTGGTCGTCGCGTCCTGGGGGCCGACCCACGAAGAGTACGTCCTTGCCGCGATCGAGGCGCGCAAACCGGTCTTCTGCGAGAAGCCGCTCGCGCCTGAGGTCGACGCCTGCCTGCGCATCCTTGACGCGGAGATGGCCAGCAGTCGTCACCTGGTGCAGGTCGGCTTCAACCGGCGCTACGACTCCGCCTACCGTGCCATGAAGCGCACCCTGGACGGAGGCAGCCTGGGTCCGCCACTCATGGCGCACTGCGCGCACCGCAACCCGTCGGTGCCACCCCACTATGTCGGCGGGATGCCGATCACCGACACCGCCATACACGAGATCGACATCGTGCGCTGGCTGTTCGACCAGGAGATCACCGGCGCGCAGGTGCTGAAGCCGCGCAAGACTTCGCGGGCCAAGGCGGACCTGCAGGACCCGTTGATCGTGCTGATGGAAATAGCCGACGGTGCGCTCGTCGACGTGGAAGTCTTCGTCAATCTGCCGTACGGCTACGACATCCGCTGCGAGGTGGTGTGCGAACTTGGCACCGTGGCACTGGGCGACGGCAGTCTGGTCGTCCTGCGCAAAGACGGATTCCGCTCGGACCACGTGCCGGATAACTTCCAGGAGCGCTTCGAGCGGGCCTACGATACCGAGTTCCAGGAATGGGTTGACAGCGTTGTCGCGGGCCAGGCCACCGGCCCAAGCTCGTGGGACGGGTACGCCGCCACCGCTGTGGCCGACGCCTGCCTCGCGGCACTGGATTCCGGGGCACGCGTTCCGGTCCAGATGCGACAGCGTCCGGCGTTCTACGCACCGGCTGGATTGCGGACGCCGGTTGGAGCAGGACGATGAAGCTCACCATCGATCCGTACATGTTCCGTCACCTGTCACTGCGGGACATGGTCCGCAGCGTGGCGGAGATCGGCTATGAGTACATCGAGCTGTCGCCGCGCGAGGACTTCATGCCGTTCTTCCTCCACCCGCGTGCCGACCGCGCGCGCGTGGCGGAGCTCAAGTCGGCGCTGCGTGAGACCGGCGTTCAGCTCTCATCGCTGCTACCGCTGTACCGCTGGTCGGGGCCCGACGAGGATGCGCGTCAGGCGGCGGTCCGCTACTGGAAGCGCGCCATCGAGCTCGCCGTCGAGCTCGACTGTCAGGTCATGAACTCCGAGTTCAACGGCCGGCCCGAGCGCGCCGCGGAAAGCGAGGCGCAATTCTGGCGGTCAATGGAGGCGCTGCTGCCGATCTTCGAGCGCGAAGGCGTCACGCTGCATCTCGAAGCCCACCCGGACGACTTCGTCGAGCAGAACACTCCAGCGGTGGACCTCGTTCGCGGCATCAATTCATCGCAGGTACGCTATCTGTATTGCGCCCCGCACACCTTCCACCTGGGCGACGACGTCGCCGCCATGCTGCGCTACGCCGGTCCGCTCCTCGCCCACGTACACATCGCGGACAGCTTCAACCACAAGGGCTCCTCCGGACTGCGCTACATTATCAATCCGCCCGGCTCGACGGCGCGCATTCACCAGCACCTGGACATTGGCCAGGGCGAGGTGCCCTGGGACACGTTCTTCGGCACGCTGCGTGAGCTGGGCTTCGACGGCATCGCCACCGCGTGCGTGTTCGCCTGGGAGGAGCGCGCGCGCCAATCATCAGCTTTCATGCTCGAACAGATCCACACCCGACTTCTCGCTGAACCACAGTCTACGGACGGGGCGCTTGCCGCCGCGCGGGGGTAAAGGGTGGACACCTCCTATGACACCCTCGCCCGCGAACGGGCACGACAGCCGTGAGAGCACTATTGGCACATAAGGAGCGATCTCATTGTGACGACAACCCTTGACCGCACCACCGCCGACCGGTCGAGAGTGACCGCGAACGCGGTGAGAAATTTCATTGGCGGCCGCTGGGAACAGCCTGCCGCCGCCCAGACCGAGCCCGTCTACAACCCCGCCACCGGTGAGGTGATCGCCGAAACTCCGCTCAGCACCGCTGCGGACGTGGATCGCGCGGTGCAGGCAGCCGCCCGCGCATACCCCGCATGGTCCGGCACGCCGGTGATCCAGCGTATCCAGATCCTGTTTCGCTTCAAGGCGTTGCTCGAGGAGCACTTCCAGGAGCTGGGTGCGATGGTCACGCTGGAGAACGGCAAAGGCATCGGCGATGCCACTGGCGAAGTACGCCGCGGTATCGAGGTGGTCGAGTTTGCGTGCGGCATGCCGACGTTGATGATGGGCGAGACCGTCCGCAACGTCGCCAATGGCATCGACAACCTCAGCTACCGCTTTCCGCTTGGCGTGGTCGCCGCGATCGTACCCTTCAACTTTCCGGCGATGATCCCGCTGTGGACCCTACCGATCGCCATCGGCGCCGGCAATACGTACGTGCTCAAGCCATCGGAGCGCACGCCGCTGTCGTCGCAGCGTATCGTCGAGCTGCTGATGGAGGCCGGCCTGCCACAAGGCGTGGTGAACATCGTCCACGGCGCCAGGGATGCAGTTAACGGCATCCTCGAGCATCCGGCGGTTCGCGCCGTCTCGTTCGTCGGCTCCAGGCCTACCGCGGAGCACATCTACCGCACCGCCGCCGCTCACGGCAAACGCGTCCAGGCGCTGGCGGGCGCGAAGAACTCACTGATCGTTATGCCGGACGCAGTTCTGGGCAAGACCATCGACAACATCATGAGCTCGGCCTTCGGTAACGCCGGAGAGCGGTGCCTGGCAGGCAGCGTGGTGGTGGCCGTCGGCAGCAAGGCCGATCAGTTGGTGGAAGCGCTGCGTGAACGGGCGCGCGGACTGGTGGTCGGTCCAGGCAGCGATCCCAAGAGTGAGCTGACGCCGCTGATCCGCGAGACCCACCGTAAGAACGTTCGACAGTATGTAGATCTGGGTGAAGCCGAAGGAGCGCAGGTTGTCCTGGACGGCCGCACACCACCGCGCCCGGAGGGTTTCTACCTGGGGCCGACGCTGCTCGACCGCGCCAACGGCGACATGCGCGTGGCGCGTGAAGAGATCTTCGGACCGGTGCTGTCGATCGTGCGCGCAAAGACGCTCGATGAGGCGATCGCGTTCACCAATGGCTCGCCTTTTGGCAATGCCTGCTCCATCTTCACCGACTCGGGCGCCGCTGCGCGCCACTTCCGCGAACACATTCAGGCTGGCATGCTGGGCATTAACATCGGCGTGGCCGGACCCATGGCGTTCTTTCCGTTCAACGGCATCAAGGGCTCGTTCTTCGGCGACCTGCACGCGATGGGCAAAGACGGCGTGCGCTTCTTCACCGAAAACAAGGTCGAGGCGGTGCGCTGGTTCTCACGTCCCGAGGCTGCCCCGTCGGTGGATGCGCTGACTGAAGCAGGCGCCTGACCCGTGGCCTCCGATACGTACGACGTGCTCACGATGGGCCGATCGTCGATCGACCTGTACTCGAATGACGTGGGCGTTCCATTCGTCGATATCAAGAGCTTCGCCGCGTACGTCGGCGGGTGCCCGACCAACATCAGCGTCGGCACCCGTCGGCTGGGCCTCCGCTCGGCGCTCTTGACCGCCGTCGGTGAGGACGTGGTGGGCGATTTCGTCCTGCACTTTCTCGAGCAGGAGGGCGTCGAAACCGCGTTCATCCCGCGCAAGCCGGGCCGCCGCACGAGCGCGGTGGTGCTCGGCATCGAACCTCCAGACAAGTTCCCGCTCGTGTACTACCGCGACAACAACGCCGACATCGCCCTCAACATCGACGACGTGCTGGCGGCGCCGGTCGCCGCCAGCCGCGCGCTGCTGATCAGCGGCACCGGCATGAGTGGCGAGCCCAGCCGCTCCGCGACACTCTTCGCTGCCGAGCGGGCGCGTCAGATGGGCGCCGAGGTCGTGCTGGACATCGATTTCCGACCCGACCAGTGGTTCGACGCGCGCGCGTTTGGCGCCACCATCCGCTCGGTGCTCCCGCAGGTCAACATCGTCATCGGCACCGACGACGAGATCAACGCGGCGATGCTGACCGATCCGGCCCAGATTTCGCTCACCCACTCCCAGATCTCCGATGCCCGCGTGGGCGGCGACGTGGATCGTGCAATCCACGGTCTATTGGCGCTGGGGCCACGCGCGCTGGTCGAGAAGCGCGGCGCCCACGGCGCGCGGGTCCACCTGAGCGGCGCCGCCGAGGCGCCTACGCCCATCGACGTGCCCGGGTTCCCGGTGGAAGTAGCCAATATTCTGGGCGCTGGCGACGCGTTCGCGTCTGGCTTCTTGTTCGGCCATCTGCGCGGCTGGGACTGGTACAAAGCCGCGCGGCTTGGCAATGCTTGCGGCGCGATCGTGGTGACCAGACACGGCTGCGCGAATTTCATGCCGACGTACGAAGAGGTGATGGCGTTTGTCGAGCAACACGGCGGTTTCTGAGAAAAGAGATATCTCCATGCGCGGGCCAACCCGGCGTTTGACGATGGCCCAGGCAGTCGTCGCGTTCCTCAAGAACCAGTACGTGGAGCGCGATGGCTCCGAATACCCGTTCTTCGCCGGGTGTTTCGGCATCTTTGGCCACGGCAACGTTTCCGGCATCGGCCAGGCGCTCCAGCAAATGCCGGAATTTCGCTACTACCAGTCGCGCAACGAACAGGCACAGGTCCACGTGGCCATTGGCTTCGCCAAGATGAAGAACCGGCTCCAGACCTTCGCCTGCACGTCGTCCATTGGACCCGGCGCGACGAATATGCTCACCGGCGCGGCCACCGCGACGATCAACCGCTTACCCGTGCTGTTGTTACCGGGCGACATCTTCGCCAGGCGAAATGTGGCGCCCGTCCTGCAGCAACTGGAGTCGGAACACTCCCAGGACATCTCCGTCAACGACAGCTTCAAGCCGCTCAGTCGCTACTGGGACCGCATCAATCGACCGGACCAGCTGGTGACTGCCTTGCCGGCGGCGATGCGCGTGCTGACCGACCCGGTGGAGACCGGGGCGGTGACGGTGTGCCTGCCGCAAGACGTGCA
This sequence comes from Chloroflexota bacterium, assembly GCA_005883405.1. Lineage (GTDB taxonomy): Bacteria > Chloroflexota > UBA6077 > UBA6077 > CF-72 > CF-72. The sequence continues at coordinate 5,478 of VBGG01000098.1, forward strand.
GACAGAAGCGTATGACTACCCTGAAGCGTTTTTTGCGAAGCGGATCTGGCGAATTCCGCGCAACCGTCCCGATCGGGCGGCGCTGCAGCGCGCGGCAGAATGGATCCGCGCGAGCAAGCGCCCGCTGATCGTCGCCGGTGGCGGCGTGATCTACAGCGAGGCGACCGAGACGCTGTGCCGATTCGCCGAACAGACCGGCATTCCGGTGGGCGAAACGTTCGCCGGCCGCGGCAGCCTGCGCTACGACCATCCGCTCAGCATGGCTGCCGTCGGCGCCACCGGCACCACCGCCGCCAACCGCCTTGCACGCGATGCCGACCTGGTGATAGGCATCGGCACCCGCTATGGCGATTTCCCCACGGCGTCGAAAACGGCGTTTCAAGATCCGGACGTGCGCTTTATCAACATAAATGTCGCCTCGTTCGACGCCGCCAAGCACAGTGCGCTGCCGCTGGTCGGTGACGCGCGCGTGACGCTGGAGGAGCTTGGTGAGGGGTTGGCCGGCTATCAGGTGGACTCTGCCTATCGCAGCCGCGCCGAGGCGCTACACGCGGAGTTTCAGGCCGAGATCGATCGGGTGTATGCGATTCGCAATCAGCCCCTGCCCAGTCAGGGCGAGCTGATCGGCGCGGTCAATCACCACGGCGATCCCGACGCCGTCATGGTGTGCGCTGCTGGCAGCCTGCCCGGCGACCTGGACAAGCTGTGGCGCGCGCGTCACCCCAAACAGTTCCACCTGGAGTACGGCTACTCGTGCATGGGCTACGAGATTCCCGGCGGACTTGGCGTCAAGATGGCCGATCCGAGCCGCGAGGTGTACATCCTGGTGGGCGACGGGAACTACCTGATGATGAACGGCGAGATCGTCACATCCATCCAGGAGGGCTACAAGCTGACCATCGTGCTGATGGACAACGACGGCTTCAAGAGCATCGGCGCGCTCAGCCGCTCCGTCGGCTCCGGCGGCTTCGGGACCCGCTACGTCTACCCGCGCGACGGTGTGCTGGCTGGTGATGACGCCGATGGCAGCGTGCGCACGCTGCCTGTGGATCTGGCCGCAAACGCGCGCAGCCTCGGCGCGCACGTCATCGAGGCTCACGGGTATTCGGAGTTCTTGAGCGCCCTGGACGCCGCTCGGGGCATCGACCGAACGACCGTCATCTACGTGCGCAACGATCGATTGCAAGGGGTGCCCGACTACGAAGGCTGGTGGGATGTCCCGGTGGCGGAGGTCAGCGACATGCCGTCCGTACAGACCGCACGCGCCGAGTGGGAGGCCATGCGCGCACACGAGCGCGACTACCTCCAGGGAGGTTGAGGAACGATCCGCCACGCGTCCACACGCGATCGCCGAGGCGCTCGAGCGGCGGCGCCGACGCCCGCTGCTGAATGACAACGGCGTCATGTTCCTCGTCGCGGCCGACCACACCGCGCGCGGCGTGCTCAAGTCGGGCGCCAATCGGATGGCGATGGCCGACCGCGGCGAGCTGCTGCGGCGGCTGATCGTCGCCCTGGGTCGACCGGGCGTCGACGGCCTGCTGGCGACGCCGGACATCGTCGAGGACCTGGCGCTGCTGGGCGCTCTGGACGACAAAGTTGTCTTCGGCACCATGAATCGCGGCGGACTGGGCGGCGCGTGCTTCGAGCTGGACGATCGGTTCACGGCCTACACCGCCGAGGCCATCGCCGCGGCCGGTCTGGATGGCGGCAAGATGATGGTCCGCATCCACGACGACGATCCGGGCACGCTCTCCACGCTAGTCGCGTGTGCCGAAGCCATCACGGCGCTCGCCGCCCGCAGGCTACCGGCCATGGTCGAAGTGTTCGCCAGCAGCGATGATCCGGATGCCTTGATTCGCGCGGTGGCGATCGCCTCCGGCCTCGGCACGACTTCGGCCTACACCTGGCTGAAGCTGCCCGCCGTTGACGATATGCAGCGAGTGCTCACCGCGACGACGTTGCCAACGGTCCTGCTCGGCGGCGATCCGGGCCCGGACGCGGTGTTAGTCGATCGGTGGGCGCAGGCCATGGCTGCCCCGCAAGTGCGTGGGCTGGTCGTCGGACGAACGCTGCTGTATCCGCCCGACGGTGACGTCGCGGCAGCGGTAGACGCGGCGGCCGGCGTGCTCACCAGAAAGAAGGTCGCGGCATGACCACAGTCACGACGCCCGGATTGCTCGTGCGCGGCGCTGGCGGCCCGGTGACGGTGACGCCCGAATCAGCTGGCTGGTGGCATGTCGGCTTTCAGACGTTCCGTCTGCGCGCTGGCCAGCGCCTCGCGCGCAAGACGGTAGGCGAAGAAGCGTGCGTCGTCATGCTCGCCGGCCGCTGTCGCGCCGAGGCGGCCGGCCAATCCTGGCCAGAGATCGGCGGCCGGGCGACGCCCTTCGACGGTCCGCCCCACGCGCTGTACGTGCCGCTGGGAACAGAGTACGTCCTGGAGGCGCTCGGCGACGACGTGGAGCTCGCCATCGGCACTGGCCCGGTGGCCAGGCCGGGCGAAGCTCGCGTCCCGCGGCTGATCACTCCGGCCGACGTTCGCGTCTCCACCCGCGGCTCCGGCAGCATGGAGCGCACCATCCACGACATCCTCATGGAGGACCAGCCGGCGGAAACGCTGCTGGTGACCGAAGTGCTGACGCCCGGCGGCCACTGGTCGAGTTACCCGCCCCACAAACACGAGACTGAGGACCTGCCCCGCGAGACGTATCTCGAGGAGCTGTACTACCATCGGCTGCGTCGACCGGAGGGATGTGCCATTCAGCGCGTCGACACGCGCGATCGCGCGCTCGACGTGACCGTAGCCGTGCACGATGGCGATTGTGTGCTCGTGCCGCGCGGCTATCATCCAGTCTCGGCGGCGCCTGGCTTCGACCTGTACTACCTGAACATCATGGCTGGACCGGTCCGCCAGTGGCGGGTCACGCTCGATCCCGATGTGGAGCGTGCGCTCCAGTGACATGAAGCCCTTCGTTCTCAACAGCGCCGGCCGCATCGTCTTTCCATCGAATTTCTTTCCATCGCTCGGCTTCGCGGTATTCGACTCGCCCGATCAGCTAAACGCCGTCATCCACCGCGACTTCGACGCCAAGGCGCCCACGGGTACCGACCTGCGGGAACGCGCCGAGTCGGGCGCTTATCACGGCCGCTACGAGCTGCTGGACGACCTGGCGCTGAATCTCTTGTGGGTCGATCGGTATGCGATCACCATGTACGAGCGGCGTCCGACGCGCTGGCGAGACGTCGCGCGGCGGCGTGACGACGTTTTCTTGCCGGCGCTGACGCCCTGGGGACGCTGAGACTGAGGACCGCATCTTCGGCATCCTGTTCGACGTCTTTCGCACCCGGCTTCGGAGCCGGAGCGGTCGCGGGCTACGCGATACTGCGATTCGATCCGGCCGTAGTCGCGGACGAGCCGGACCCCGCCCGAGAACAGCCGGTCAGTCCTCCGCTCGGAGCCGGATCGTCAGAGGACGCCGTCCTGGCGTTCGGGCCCTGAGCGGACCGCCAGCCTCACATCGTCGCGACCAGCGCCTCCGCCGCGCCTTCATTCCAGGCCACCTCGCGGGGCAGCACCAGCGCCGCGGATCGCACGCGGTACGCGTCAGCCATGCGTGACTCGTACGGTGTCTCGCCCCGCTCGGCCAATGCGCGGACCGCCTCCAGCAGTCGTCGCCGCATGGCGATCACCGCCAGATCGGAGCTGCCCAGGTGCTCGATGGTGCGGTCGAAGATCAGGCCCATGCTCTCCTGCACCGCCAGGTCCTCTTCGCGGATGCCCCGAATGCCTGTGTAGGATCGTCCGCTGCGCTGGAGCGCGCGGTCAATCAGGTAGTCGTTGCTCTTGTTGCGCAGTGGCTTGAAGCTGACCGGGTCGACTTCAGTGTGGACCCCCAGCCAGGACTCGATCTGGGCGATTTCGTCCTCTCTCAGCGGACGGTCCGGATGCCACGTGACGGTGAAGCCCATCATGTTCTCGTCGTCGATCGGCGTGGCAGCCGTGAACGAGACCGGTGCTCCGACGGGCACCGGAATCATGGTGTACGTTGGCATCAGGAACTGGGTAACCCGCCAGTAGTAGCTGTCGTCTTCGGCGTTACGGCGTGCGCCGATCAGCATGCCGTACTCTGTCGGCAGGACGAAGAAGCGCGGTGCCCGGTCGCGGGCCATGTAGTCCGGTAGCGTGCTGCGCAGGTCCTGGATGCCCGCCGCATCGGGCGCGGCGCCCTTGCTGTGCAGGAACGAGACGTGGCTCGAATCGACTTCACCTTCCACGTTCTGCAAGTAATTGCAGACCTGGATGCGTTTGGAGACGTAGCGCTGGCTGGCGGCCACATGCGTCCACTCCAGCTCCGGCATGCGGGGGATGTCCTGCGCGGACCCGAGGTACGCCCACAACACGCCGCCGCGCTCCTGGACTGGATACGTTACCGCCTTGACTTTGCTCTCAATCAGACCGACGGCTCCGCTTGTATCCCGGAAGCCGACCAGGTCTTCGCCCAGCAACCGCACCCGCAGTGGGTTGCAGTCCGCCCCCGGCAGCTCCGACGCGAGCGCGAAGGGTTGCCAGAAGCAGCGCAGCAAGTTCCCCATCGCCGTTCCCGGCCCAACCCGCGTCAGCAGCGCATTCTCTTCGCGCGATAGCACGCTCTCAGTCTAAGCTCAACAGGCGGCGCGCGTTCGTCGCGCCGATCTTCGCACGGTCCGCGTCACTGATCGGTAGCCCGTCGAACCACTCCGATTGCTCGCGCATGTTCTCGTACGGATAGTCCACCGAGAACAGCACTCGATCTGCGCCGACCTCGAGCAGCGTGTCCAGCAGTGCCGCGGTTCGAAACGCGCCGCTGGTGGTGATGAAGAAGTTCTCGCGCAGATAGCTCATCATCGGCCTGGCCTGCCGCCCACGCAGGTCTTGCGGTACGTGTCGCAGGCGATGCTCCACGCGTGGCAGCAGGAACGGCAGACCCTCACCGAGATGACCGAGGACGATCGTCAGTCCAGGAAAGCGGTCGAACAGCCCGCTCATGATCAGCCGCAGCGCGTGCGTCGCGGTCTCGACGCCGAAGCCCCAGGCAGAGCCCACCAGGGCTGGATAGCCCTCGTAGATCCGCCGCTGGGTGATCAACGGATCGCGCGGGTGCAGGTACACGGGAACCTCGAGCGCCGCGGCGCGTTCCCAGAATTCCCACGCCGCGGGCTCGTCCAGGTACTGCACCGTCTCGGCGTTGCCGAGGTTTGAGAAGCCATTCACCAGCGCGCCCTTGAAGCCCAGCTGGGTGACTGCGCGAGCGAGCTCGTCGCCAGCAGCGGCGGGGTCCTGCATCGGCAGCGCGGCGAAGCCTTCGAAGCGGCGCGGATGCCGCGCGACGATCTCGGCCAGGTCGTCGTTCAATCGCCTGGCGGACTCGACGGCCTGTGCAGGCTCGGCCATACCCTGCACGCCCGGTTGGGACAGCGAGAGCACCATCGTCTCGATGCCAAAGCGATCCATGTCGTCCAGCCTCAGGCTGGCATCCGTGAGCCGACGCCGAACGTCAGCGAAGTAGTCCGCCTCGAACGCCCCCGCCGCCGAGCCCACCGCCCCCGGAGCCGACAGCGTCGGCAAAACGACGTGCTCCTCCAGCGCCACCTTACCCTGCATCATCAAG
>VBGG01000545.1 GCA_005883405.1 Chloroflexota bacterium
CGACAGATCAATCGCGGCGACACGCCTGGAGCGCAGACGCGACTCAAATCGATCGTCGATCAGACCGACCGGCTCACCGAGATGCTCGAGACCTTCCTCGACGCGGCACGCCTGGGCGCCGGCCAGGTGCCTTTGCGACCCGAGCGCCTCGACCTGCGCGAGGTGGTCGACAGCGCCGCGGAGCGAGCGCGGATGCTGCTCGGCGAAACCATCCAGCGTGGCATCGAGGTGCATGTCCCCGACGGGTGCATCGGCGTGTGGGATCGGCCGCGGATCACCCGCGCCATTCGAGCCCTGCTGACCAACGCGCTCTTGTACGGCGACCCTGCCGTGCCGGTGCAGGTCGAAGCACTACGCGTGGACGACCGGGTCCGCGTGTGCGTCAGCGGCGGCGGAGCGGGGCCCTATGTCGAAGAGGTCAGCCGCCTGTTCGAGCGCTTCTTTCGCGGTCGAAGCGCAGCCGAGGCCGGTCAGTCCGGGTCAGGCCTGGGCCTGTTCACGGCGCGAGGCATCGCACGCCTGCACGGTGGCGACGTACGGCGCCTGGACGGCTATCTCTTCGAGCTCGAGCTCCCGCTGGTCGCAGACTCCCCGGCGGACCCGTAGAAGAGTACAAGCGTAGCTCAAAAAACCAGGTTCGTTGACGCGAGAACGCGCCACGCTGAGAAAAGGCCCCGGTCCCAGCGTGGCGCATTCGCTTTACCGGCTTTCGCGGATCCAGGTGTGCACGACGGGTATGCCCACCACCGCTTCAGCCGACCCATCCAGGCTAGCCTCGCAGGTGTTCCGTTTCATGTGTACGAATACACATCTTGTACGTCAGCCGTCTCGCCGAATGAGTCGCCGGGCTTTCAACTCGAACCGCGGCAGACTCCCGGCGGGCACCAGCTCGCACGGCACTCGCAGCAGCAGGCGATCGCTGACGCGTTCGGCAACGCGCTCGGCCAAGCCTGACTCCGTCCCGGGCTGAGCGTCGAGCAGCAGTTTCAGCTCTGCCATCGAGCGGCGCGAGAACACCTCGATACGAAACTCGCTGACCTCGGGGAACTCGCACAGCAGGCCTTCGATGGCGCTGGGAAAGACATTGACGCCGCGAACTACCACCATATCGTCGGCGCGGCCCAGAATACCGCCCGCCAGCCGGGCAAACGTTCGCCCGCAGGAGCAGGGCGAATCGTCCACCCGCACCAGGTCGCCAGTGCGATAGCGGATCAGGGGCATGCCGGCGCGGCCGAGGTTGGTCGCCACGAGCTCACCCTGGCCGCCGTCCGCCACGGGTTGGAGGGTTTGCGGATCGATCACTTCAAAGACAAACTCCGATTCGATCAGGTGTACGCCGGCCTGCGCCTGGCAGCTAAAGCCCGTGGCGCCGAGCTCGGTCATGCCCGTGTGGTCGAAACACCGAGCGCCGAAGGCTTGCTCAATGCGAGCGCGGACGCCAGGCACGCTCGCACCTGGCTCGCCCGCGTGAACGGTCGCGCGGATACTTGACGCAGCCAGGTCGACACCCAGCCGCTCGGCCTCCTCGGCGATTCGCAGGGCATACGTCGGCGTGCAGCACAGCACGCTGGCATCGTTGTCGAGCATGGATCGCAGACGCTGGTCGGTCTGCATGCCACCGCCGGGGATCGCCATGGCGCCGACCGTGCGCGCCCCCTCATAGGCGGCCCAGAACCCGATGAACGGGCCGAACGAGAAGGCGAAGAAGACGCGGTCGCCTGGGCCAACGCCGGCGCCGGTGTACACGTGCCCCCAACAGCGCGCCCACCAGTCCCAGGATTCCGCGGTGTCGAGCCAGCGGATCGGCGCCTTGCCGGTCGTGCCGGACGTCTGGTGCAGCTTGACGTAGCGGTCCCGCGGGTAGGTGAGGTTCGTCCCGTATGGCGGCGTGAGCGCCTGATCTTCTACCAGCTCATGCTTGGTCGTGAAGGGTAGGCCGGCGAAGGCATCCCAGGATGGAACGTGGCAGTGATCGCCGAGCTTCTGTCGGTAAAAGGCATTGCACGGCAGGATCTCGTCCAGCAACGCCTGCACGCGCCGCAGCTGCAGGTCGCGCAGGCTCCGCCGATCCAGTGTTTCGGTGGCTGGATCAAAGAGCCCTGCCGCGGGAGGGGCGGACACGCGAATCGACTGTACTCCACGAGTGCTCAGGAGGGCTCCGCCGAGTGCTCAGGTGGGCTCCCCCTGACTTGCCGAATTGCGGCTCTCGCACGGGTGGCGGCGCGAAGTGGGCGAATGAGGCTCCGATGGCCTCTTCCACAAGGGCTGCGCGGTCGCTGGCATAGGTCCTGCCTCGTGAGAGACGGCATGGAGTCGTCGTGAAGGCCAGGCTCGATGCATTCCAGCGCTCGCGGGTCGGGCTGTTCGTCAAGAAAGTGATGGACGATCAGGCGCCGAACCTGGCCGCCTTGCTGGCCTGGGGAACGCTGAGCGCGCTGCTGCCCCTCATCCTGGGCATGCTGAGCGTGGCAGGTCTCATCCTGCGCGATCCGCAGCGGCTCGATCAGGTCTACAACACGCTGCTGGTCGCGCTTCCAGCGGATGCCGCCGGTCCGGTCAGCGCCGCGCTCGACGGCGTGCGCAAGGAAGGGGCGGCGCCGGCGGGCATCATCGCCATCATCCTGCTGCTGTTCAACGGTTCGAGCTTCTTTGCCAACATGGCATCGGTCTTCGACCACGCGTACCACGTCGAGCCCCGCAACTTTGTCATGGAGCGCGTGCTGGCGATCGTCATGCTCGTCGTCACGACCGCGCTGCTGGTCATCTCGACTCTCGCGGCTGCCCTCGGCACCCTCGTCGGGAATGTCCCGATCGCGCTGCCCATCGGCCCTGTTCTCGGCCGCCTGGTTGGCTGGTCGATCTCGATCGTCAGCGCGTTCGTGTTATTCATACTGCTCTACAAGATCCTGCCGAACGTGCGTCAGACGTGGCGCCAGGTCATGCCGGGTGCACTGCTCTCGACGGTGCTCCTGCTGGTGATCTCGCAGGTCTTTCCGCTGTACGTCAGCCTCTTCCCGCCCAACCACGCCTACGCGGTCTTCGGCGTGTTCCTGGTCTTCACCTTTTATCTGTATCTGCTGGGCTTCGTCTTCGTACTGGGCGCCGAGCTGAACGCATTTCTCGAGCAACCCACCCGCTCCGCGGCGCTGGCGGAGGCGACCACGGCCGCACAGCGTGGGCGTGCCGAGTACGACCAGAAATCTGGCCGCGTTCGCCCTGCGCAGGCTCAGCGGAAACCCAGTCTCGCGGGCCGCCTGCTCGGCTTCATCGGTCTGGTGGTGGCGGTATTGCTCCTGCGCGGCCAGAGAAGCAAAGCTATCGATGAGCGCGCCGCCGCCTGAACAGAAAGGTGACGACCAGCAGCGCGCCGGCGGCGGCGAGGATCACCCAGCTCGAGTCAGCCTCGTCGTCAGTGTTGGGCGGCGGCATGGCCACGCTCGTTTGGAGCACCACCGCCACCGCGGATGGTGTCGGCTGAACCGTGGGTAGCGGGGACGGCGATAGCGTTGGGGTTGGGCGCGGCGTCGCCGTGAGGCGCGGGATCACCGGCGGTGGCTCAGCGTCGTGCATGTGCGCCTGGCGCGCCTGCGGCCGCGGCCGAGAGGTGAAGGCGAGGGCACGCCGCGGGAGCGTCGCCGCGTGCCAGCTGGCGAGGAAATCGGCGTCGGCGAGCACCAGGCCATAGCCGAGGCTGCTCGAAAATGACGGATCGGCGTAGATCAATTCGTCGGTCGTCGTGCCGATCACCACAACTGGCTGATCGCCAGAGCCATCCGACGCTGGATGCCCGGGCAGGGCCCGGCCATCGAGCAGCGCAACCACCGGTTGACCGCGCTGTAGATGCAGCCTGATCCCGTCGACGGTCCACTCGGCCGCTTGTTCGGGCAGCGCGAGCAGGCCCGCCGGCCAGGCGCGGTTGGCAAGCTCGCCCAGCTCGGAGCTTTCGGGCATGGCGTCGTCGGGCAGCCCGCCCGACAGGCCGAACGTGCCGCGCAGCATCTCCAGCGTCGTGGACGCCAGGGAAGCTGGCGAGATAGGCGCGCCCGCCTTTCGGCCCCGCCAGGGCACCGTCAGCCAGAGCGGTGTCGGGGTTGCGACGGCATAGTGCAGCGGATGGACGGGTTCGGCCGCCGGACCCACGCTGAGGACCTCGGGGACGGGCGCGCCGGGCGCCATGCGGTCGTAGCGAACGGCGAGATCGAGCACCAGGTCCACGTACCAGTCGGCGTGGTTGTAGGCGAACAGCGCCCGACGCGGATCGCGCGCCAGGCCCGCGCGACAGAGGTATTGCGCGATCGCCGGCAGTGCGTCGCGATAG